>JBBRUA010000302.1:0-4052 GCA_038248245.1 Pyrinomonadales bacterium
ATCGCCGTTGGCGACATTTGATAGATCGCGTTAGACCGGACAACCAGATAAACGCCCGCCGTCACCATGGTTGCCGCATGGATCAAAGCCGAGACCGGAGTCGGCCCGGCCATCGCGTCCGGAAGCCAGGTCAGCAACGGAATCTGTGCCGATTTGCCCGTCGCACCGATGAACAGCAAAACGCCGACCGACGTCAGTCCACCCGCAACAATAGCTCCCCACGTAAACGGGTCGGCCGACATATTGGCCAGGACAAAGGTGAATACGCTCTGAACCTCCACGCCATCAACTGTCTTGTCAAAAAATGAGATCGAACCGGTCAGTGTAAAGATCAAAAAGATCCCGATCAGCACGCCCCAGTCGCCGATGCGGTTCATGACGAATGCTTTTTTCGCCGCCTTTCTAGCTTCGTCTTTCTTTATGTAATATCCGATCAATAAGTAAGAACAAAGCCCGACGCCTTCCCAGCCGACAAACATCAGCAGATAATTATCCGCTAAAATAAGCGTCAGCATCGAGAACATGAACAGGTTAAGGTACGCAAAAAAGCGATAAAAGCCCGGATCGCCCTTCATGTAGCCGGTCGCAAATATATGGATCAAGAGCCCGACAAACGTAATGAAGCAAGCATAAATGCCCGACAAACGGTCCATGCCCAAACCGAAATCCGCCCGGAAATTCCCGACCTGTATCCACGTCCACAGATGGTCGAGGATCGGCTTGCCCTCAGGATTGAACAACGCTCCCGGATGCGGCGTGCCGATCCCGAACGCGATCATGAACGCCACAATGCACGAAACCGCGATCGTCGCACAAGCCACGATCCCGCTAAACGCCTCATTCTTCAGACGACCGCCGATCAACCAATTGATCACGGCTCCGACCAGCGGGGCAAAAATTATTAGACTTAAAAGATTGTTCTCAGTCATTTACACAAAACCAAGGTTCTAAACCAACTTAATAAACTCGTCGGCCGTTATGTTCGCAGCTCGAATTAGGCTACGTAGTGTGCCTTTGACAACTTCGCGATGTTTCGGAATTGAAAGCGAAGCCATTTCACCATCTTTGACCATTACCATGTGACTGCCGCTCTGCCGAACAAACTGCCATCCGAGCAATTCAAATATTTTCACAACTTCTTGACCACTCATTACGGGAAGTTGCGCCACTACGCCGCTACCTCGACTTGACGGGTTTCTACAGTGAGCGGCATTCCCTTTTCCGCTCGCACTTCTAAACAAACCTTGATCGCGTCCTTAATATTGTCGATCGCCTCGTCTTTTGTCTCACCCTGACTGACACAGCCAGGGATCGATGGACATTCAACGATCCAAATACCATCTTCGTCCCGATCCATTGTTACGTTAAAAATCATAGATTTAATCTATCATTTTAGAGTCAGAGTTTTCTAAAAACTCAGGTCGCTGTCTTCGTCCTCGATCGAGAAATCCTGTTCAACCAACCCATTCCAAAAATCGAGAGCGAAGTCACTTGCTTCTCGTTCGATAAGCAGTCGCCGCACTTCGCCGTCTTTAGTCTTCAACTCCGGAAACCGCGTCGCGAGCATAGCAAGGTCACGCCAGTCCGTTCCTGCTTTAGGTTTTCCGCTCCGAGCCTCATAAGAAAAAATCTTGCTCAAGATCAATTCAACGGGCGTCAATACTCGAATGTCGTCAAATCCTTCGGTCGGTGGAAAAATATCCGATGCCCTGACATCAACCAGATGCCGATTCCCTTCTTTCCGAACTTGATAGATCCGAAGGCCTTTATCACCAACTTCGCGAACCCTTACCGCGATGTGAAATCTATCGCTCAGATGCTCCCTCAGTTCTTCGGCAAATTCCTTTGCCCGCGTCGAAAGAATATCTACGTCCTGCGTCGCTCTAGGCTCGCTGACGTATGCGTTTACCGCTTGCGCCCCGAAGAGAACAGCATCGTCGCGACCCTGCAAAAACTCAAGCACAGCGGCTTGTATCTTCGATAAGGGCAACGGTTCGTGCATCACAAACTCCTGAAATGTCAGTACTTCAGCGTTGAGCATTAATTCCTCATCAAACTCGCGTCATCGACATCGACCGACTTACTGTTGCGGAAGAATGCGATGATGATGCCGAGGCCGACTGCGGCTTCGGCGGCGGCGACGGACATTACCATAAAAACAAACAGCTGGCCGGTCGTGTCGGCGTAATATCTCGAGAATGCCACGAACGTTAGGTTTACCGCATTCAGCATCAACTCGATGCACATGAACATCCCGATCGCGTTGCGTTTGAAAATAACGCCGACACAGCCGATCGTGAACAATATGCCCGATAACGCTAAATATGTGGCTAAACTTGGTTCCATGTCTGTCGTCCTAGATCAATCGTTTCAACTCGTCCAAATTCGCCTGCTCGTCGAAAACTGAGCGGATCTGTATCTTAAATTCCGGCAAAACCATGCTCTGTATCGATCCCTCCCTCGCCTTTAATAAAAGGTCGTAGTTCTCGTTATGGAGCATATACTGCTCGATCGTTTCGTGTTCCGCGTCGATTATCCAATATTCGGCGATCCCATGTGCCGCATAATCTTGGAATTTCGTCTCGCGGTCATGCTTCTCCGTTGACGGCGAGAGCACCTCGACAACGATGTCCGGAGCCGGAAACTGCATCTGATCCGGCTTAAAATCGCGTGCCTTAGATTTTTCAAAAAAACAAATATCAGGCTCGTAGTCGTTCCGCGTTAGCGAAACCAGCATTTTTTCACTGCCAACAAAACCAAGATCATGTTTCGTGACAAATGTTTTCAAAAGAATCAGCAGCAATCCAACTGCATTCGTGTGTCTCAACTTTGCCGGTGACTGAAAGTAGATCTCACCATTGATGAACTCCATCTTCTTCTCATCTTCAATGATCTCGTAAAACCGCTTCCGCTTTTCTTGTTCCTCGATAAGCGCATTCTGAATCTGCTGCGCTATGATCGCCGCGTTCGGCATCTCCAGAATCTGATTTAGCGAAACTGACATTAAAAATTACTTTATTCCTCTTCGTTCCTCAGTTCCTTTTCGTGATCTACGACCATTTCGAGTTGCGGCTGGGCAAATCTTCTCGACAGGATGACTGCCCCGATGACCGCCATCATCAGCATCACACCGACGATCTCGACCGGGAGCAAATACTCGGTGTACATTGCCCGGCCGATGTCCAGCGTTTTACCGGCGGTCGTTCCGGGATCGACGACCTGATTCGGTGCCTTCATCACGGCATAAAATATGAAAAATGTCTGGACGAGTAGTATCAGGCCCAGTCCGCCGCCGAGAGCATACAAATAGCGCAGGCGATTGAGCGGTTTGTCTTCGTCAAGATTCAAAAGCATGATCACGAACACTACCAAAACCATGATCGCACCCGCGTAGATCAATATCTGAACAGCCGCGATGAACGGAGCCGCGAGCGTCACATAAATACACGATAGCGAGATGAACACGCCGACCAGCGAGATCGCACTGTACAGCGGATTTTTGTGATAGACCATCGAGATCGCACAGGCGATCGCGAGTCCGGCAAATAAGAAAAATAAGATAGTACCGACCATAAATCACTTAACCGCTGAGTCGAAAATAATCAGCAGATCCGGCAGCATTTCTAAAACTCGGCGTCACTGCGGTGAAAATCACCGATTCAAGAAAAACACGATAATAATCGTCACGATCACATTCGCCAGTGCGACCGGCAGCAAAAATTTCCAGCCGAAATTCATTAGCTGGTCAAAACGGAATCGCGGCAAAGTTCCGCGGATCCAGATATAGAGGAACAGGAACGCACAGATCTTCACGATAAATCCGACATGACTGATCAGTGCGTAGCCGACCGTTCCCCAGCCGATCCAGGCCTCAAGCCCTGTCGCCTGAGCGAACCAACCCAGTCCAGGAATATACCAGCCGCCCAAAAACAGCACGGTACACAGCATCGAGACCGTGAACATATTCACGTACTCGGCCATGAAAAACAACGCGAATTTGAGTGCTGAATATTCAGTGTGAAAACCGGCCACAAGCTCAGTTTCTGCCTCGG
>JBBRUA010000303.1:0-4028 GCA_038248245.1 Pyrinomonadales bacterium
CCCCGCGCACCGCTCTGCTGCTCTTCGTGCAACCCGCCAGGATGATCGACGCCGACATGGATGGCATCCCGGACAGCCACGACACGTGCCCTGGCACCCCCGCGGGGCGAAGCTCGCGTCTGCCCGCGATGATGCAGGGCCGAAAATAAATACGCGCGCCTTATCAGATCAACATCGGCATTAGGCCGATTAAGGTTCACCCTGTCTATTACATCTTCGATCCGTATCATACGAACTACTAAACATCACTTTCGTTTTCCGAGCCTGTGGAGATGCGAAATTATACGTAGAAAAATGGCGATGCCCAATTCATTGTAATTGAGCATCGCCACGGTTGGAAAGAAAAATCTACTTACTTGTTAGAATTAGCATCAGCAGGTTTCGCCGCGTCAGGTTTCGCCGCCGCCTCTTTAGCCGCAATACGTTTGTCTATCTCCAGCTGGATCTTTTTAACGATGTCACTAAGACCAGTGAAATTAGTTTTGGCATTATCTGCCTCCAGTTTCAATCGATCCTTGTCCGGTATTCGACCGTCCATTTCCGCAAGCCGCATTTCCTGCACCAGAAGGCTTGCTTTGTAGGAACGGGTTGATTCAAACACCTTAAATATCTCGCTATTCAGAGCAAGTTGACTATCGCTCAAAGTTGCGACATTCAAAGTGGTGGCGTTCTTGACCTCTTCAGGTTCAAGGGCGACGGCCTGATCGATGAGCTTTTTGCCATCAGCGATACACTGCTGTAGTTGCGTGAAATCCTCGGGCTTAGCCGGCTTTGTAAATTGAAAGACATCTTTACCGTCTTTCTTGACCGTCTTCTTGGTAGCTTCAGTGTCTGTTATGTCATTCGCACACGAGTTCATCTTTGCACTCAGCGAACTTAACGCACGGGCACGGGCGGTCGCCGGATACTCGGCATCATTCGCCACCTGAGTCTGCCATTCTTTGGCTTTTTCAGGCTGAGCCAAATTATCGTAAAGACTTGCGATCGCACTAGTTGTACTATTTACGGACGAGAGAGCAGCAAGGTATTTCTTCTGAGCGTCTTCCGAAGCCTTATTACTTCCATAGGCTGCCGAAACTTCCTTCAACTCCTTGAGCGATTGAGGAAGACTCTTCATGTATTCGCTAAGGGCATCCTCAGCAAACTTCTTTTCACCCCGGTTCCCTATGTAGATCGAATGAAGAGTTCTCGCGAGCGATAGTTGCGCCGTTCTTCCCTCTACGCTATTACCAGCAGGATCCAGAGATGCGGCATAGCGAAAAAGCCTTTCCGCTTCCGGAAATTTCCGATCTTTATAGGCTTTCGCCCCATCCACAAGGTTTTTGCGGGCCATGACCTGGTTGTAGTAGGAACAATTCGCTCCTATCAACACTGTTACAGATATTAAAAGTAATATCCCAAAACGAGACAATCTCATTATTTGACTCCATTTATTGCCAATGAAGACCCAATTCCAGCCGATGCCGGATACGGATCTCGACGAGAGGCAAACTTAATCCGTTAAATCGTCGATCTGCAAACCGATCGGAGAAGCTCCGACGGACTTAACCGCATCGATCACCTTGACGACCTCGCCGTACTTTACGCTCTTTGGAGATTTGATAAATAAGGTCCTTTCAACCTCGTTCGTTCCGTCGCGCAAGACGCCGTTAGTCGCCCGATCCGTGAATATCTCCCGAAGTTTTTCCGACAGCTTCTGCGTGTCAGACACGTCTCCGAACGGCTCGTTATTCAGCGTTACCACTTTCGTATCCTTGTTGATAGCAACAACAAGCGTCAACGGATTTGGCTTTACGTCCGCCGTCGGCTGATCCTTTGGCTCGGCCGGAACCTTCGCCTCAAAACGGCTCGGTTTCAGAGGCGTGATGACCATGAAAATAATGATCAGCACGAGGAGTACGTCAATCAACGGTGTGACGTTAATTTGCGGTGTGGCTTCGCCGCTGCGACCACCTGTGGACATTCCCATAGCTTTTTACTTCCTCAATATCTGCGCGATAGCGTATTTATTGTTGCGGGGCCTCTTTAACACCCTTCTTTTTGTCTGCGACCAATCCTATCTTATCGATGTCCTGCTTACGAATCGTGTCAATGGCGGCCACAACACGTCCATAGTCAACCTCAATACCGCTCTTGATGTAAACAATGCGCTTCTCGGGCAACTTGCCCTCCATACGCTTCTTGATCACTTCTCCGAGCTGGTCAAGCGGAAACATCTCCTTCCCAATATAAAAGTTATTATTATCGGGAATTGCGACGATGACTGAGGTATCTTTAGCGATGTCCCCGTCTTCGTCCGGACTGATCATCTCACGCGGTAGATTAACGGAAACGCCCTGTTGAAGTAACGGTGTGACGATCATGAAAATGATCAGCAGCACGAGCATCACGTCAACCATCGGGGTTACGTTAATATCCGAATTATATTCGGTATCTCCACCAACTTTTGCACTCATGGCAATATTTCTCCTGATTGGTAAAAACCAAATTGACCGAAATTATCCACGCAGAGCTTTTGCCCGCTGTTTGATAAAGTAGTCAACCAATTCCGAAGCCGAATTCTCCATTTCAACACTAAAGCTAGTCACTTTGCTAGTGAAATAGTTAAACAGCCAAACCGCCGGGATAGCTACAAGAATACCAAACGCCGTTGCGATAAGGGCCTCAGAGATAGCACCACCGACCGCCCCGATGCCCGCAGACTCATTGGATTTCAAAGCCTGAAAGGCACCGATGATACCAACGACTGTTCCAAACAGTCCGACGAACGGTGCAGTTGAACCAACGGTTGCGAGACCCGACAGACCGCGTTTGAGCTCGGCGGTTTTAACAGCGATCGCACGATCAAGAGCACGTTTCGAAGCCTCCATTTCGTCAGCAGAGATATCTGCATTTCCCTGATGAGCCGCAAATTCCTTGAGACCCGACGAGACAACCATCGCAAGATGCGAATCCTTATGCTTGTCACCGATATTAATAGCCTCGTCAATGTTACTGTTTTTGAGCGCCTGAGCGACTTTAGGTGCGTACTGACGGGACTGTGCTTTCGCCTTGCTGTATGTGAGATAGCGTTCGATGCCGACTGCGATCATGTAAACCGACTGTAATAGCAACGTGATGATAACGCCCCAGCCCGGAATTGTCAGGGCCTGCGCAATCTCGTAAATCCCGAACGAAACTCCCTCGCCGGTAAGCATTAAAAACAAGCCCGAAATGTCAGATGTGACTAGGCTACCAAGAAATGTCATGATTTTTCCTCCAAAGAAATCGAAAAATTGATAATTGCTTAAATTTGTTGTGTAGGTAGAAACGGCATCGCCGTTTCTACCTACGTGCGTTCCCTAAGGAACAAAATTGTACGTGATAACGCCTGAAACCTTTACTGCCTGGCCGGACAGCAGGGTCGGGCTGAATCGAGCACCCTGAGCCGCACTTACCGCCGCAGAGCGGAGAAGCGGGTGTCCGCTGACGGCACTCGCCGAAACTACGCGACCGCTCTCATCGATCAAAACCTGAACACTTACCGCACCGCTCGCCCGAACAGCTTTCGCTGCCGGTGGATAAGCCGGTTTCGGCAGACTCGTCGCCTTACCATTCAAGACACCACCCGAAACAGTCTTCGGAGCTGGCTTTGGTGTCGGCTTGACGGCTGCCGGCGGTGGCGGTGGTGGTGGCGTGCCTTCGCCGCCGGTCGTATCCGTTCCAGTTCCAGTCGAAAGGCCGCCTGACGTTCCACCAGATGTAACCGTGCGGGCGTCCGCAGGATTTACTGCTGCTCCGGTATCCGAATCGTTACGACCAACCATGGTCATACGATCGAGTCGCATTTCCTTAGTAGTATTCTTCGTCACACTAGTAGTTTCAGGTGGTTTGACCGGAGTTTGAAAAATATTCTGGATCAATTCCTTACGAACGTCCACATCCGGCTGTTTCTGTTGCTTTTCAGGCTCCTTCTCAGGCTCTGGTGGCGGCTCTTCATCAGGTGGCGGTGGTGCGACCAGGGTCGATAATTCGAGATCTCCGCCGCC
>JBBRUA010000304.1:0-4019 GCA_038248245.1 Pyrinomonadales bacterium
ACGTGGTCTTTTGAAGTAAATCTAAATCGGGAATTAAAGTTGTAAGTTTGTACGAAATTATAAGGAGAAAACTATGTCAACACCAAACAAAGATGAAGTAGAAGGCAAATGGGAACAAACAAAGGGCTGGGTCAAAGACAAGGCCGGCGAGGTCACCAACGATCCCGATCTCGAAGCCGAAGGCGAGGCCCAAAACGCCGAAGGTAAAACCCAGGAAACATGGGGCAAGGCTAAACGCGGTATCAGCGATACGATCGACGCTGTGGGTGAAGCCGTCAGCGACGCCGGCAAAAAAATAAATAACGGCTAGTTTGCTATTGTTGTCGGACCGCCTCACGCGGCGGCCCGCCTTCTCTTAAGATACTTTTATTCCAAGGTCTTTCAGTTGCGATCCATCCACTTCGCCCGGCGAGTCCATCATCAGATCTTGCGCAGACGCTGTTTTCGGGAAAGCCATGACGTCTCGGATGTTCTCGGTTCCGCAGAGAATCATGCAGGTGCGTTCGATACCAGCCGCAAAGCCTCCGTGCGGCGGCGTGCCGTACTCGAGGGCGTCGAGGAAAAAGCCAAAGCGTTCGCGTGCCATTTCGAACGACAGGCCGAGAGCCTTGAAATTTAGCGCCTGTATTTCTTTTTGATGGATACGAATAGAACCACCCGCGCATTCGTAACCGTTGATCACTGCGTCATAAGCTTTGGCACGAACCTGACCGAGCAAGTGATGCTGACTTTCATCATTCACTGCAGTTTTGAAGAGTTCGAGATCCTCGTCCATCGGCGATGTGAACGGATGATGAGCGGCGGTATAGGAATCGCTCTCTTCGTCATGCTCGAACATCGGAAACTCGGTAACGATCAGCGGTTTATACGCCGAGCGGTCGATCAAATCTTCGCGTTTGGCTACCTCGACCCGTAACGCTCCGAGCGATGCAGCAACGACCAATTTTCGCCCTGCGACGATCAAGACGAGATCGCCTTTTTCGGCTTCGGCGACGGTCGCAAGCTCGCCGATCTTTTCTTCACCTAAAGCCTTGAGAAGTGATGATGTCGTTTCGTCCCCAACCTTGATCCACGCCAAGGCTCCGGCACCGTAACGTTTTACAAAATCCTGCAGATCGTCGAGCTGTTTTCGCGAATAGTCAGCTCTGCCTTTTACGACCAGACATTTGATCTCGCCCTTGGCTTCAAAAATTGAAACGAACGGAGCGAAATCAGTATCGGCAAGTGCAGAATTCAAATCAACGAGCTCCATTTCAAAACGCAGATCCGGCTTGTCCGAACCGTAACGGCGGATTGCCTCGGCGTAGGTCATTCGCGGCCATTGAGCGGGAAGTTCGATACCAGCGAGCTTGAAGACGTGGCCGAACATTCCTTCAATTTCACGATACGCCATTTCGGGATGGGCGAACGTCATTTCCATATCGAGCTGCGTAAATTCAGGCTGCCGGTCGGCCCGCAGATCTTCGTCACGAAAACATCTCGCGACCTGATAATACTTGTCGAAGCCAGAGATCATTGTCAGCTGCTTCAAGATCTGCGGCGATTGCGGCAGAGCGAAGAATTTACCGGAGTGAATTCGCGAAGGCACGATAAAATCTCGAGCGCCCTCAGGCGTCGATTTGAGCAAGATAGGCGTCTCGATCTCAATGAAACCGCGTTCGTCAAAGTATTCGCGGATCGCCCTGACTGTCTTCGCACGCATACGAATGTTGTGCTGCAACTGTGGGCGGCGTAGGTCAAGGTATCGGTATTTTAGACGAGTATCTTCGGCGGCAAGATTTTCAGAACCGGCAACCTCAAGCTGGAAAGGCAAGACCTTTGCATCGTTGAGAATGAGTATCTCACTGACCTTGACCTCGATCTCGCCAGTCGGAAGCTTCGCATTTTGAGCACCTTCGCCGCGTTTAACTACTTCGCCTTTTACGGCGATAACGAATTCGCTACGCAGATTCTTCCCCTTGGCATGTGCCTCCTTTGCGTCATCTTCGCTTACGACAACCTGAGTTACACCTTCGCGGTCACGCAGATCGATGAAAGTGAAAACGCCAAAATCACGTTTCTTAGCGACCCAACCCATCAGCACGACCTGCTTGCCAACATCGCCAAGGCGAAGATCGCCCGCAGTATGCGTTCTTTCTAAATTTCCTAGTACATCCAACATAATAATTATGATCACTGCCCGCGAAACACGCGAAAACACGCGAAACAGATAAACTTAAGAATCGAAATCATGTTCTTCACCTATCCTCGAATAAATAGTCTTTCGGGCTCCCCGATTTCGATCGTTCGCTTGGCGTTCATACTCAAGCTTTGGAAAATGTCCAAAATTCACAAGCAGAGCAAGATCAAATTCGGTGGCGTTGAGGTAGTTCAAAGTCTGTGCCCGATTGGCGTCCGCAATTCTTTCAACAGCCTTGATCTCAACAATTATTTTCCCGTAACAAATAAATATCCGGCTTGAAAGTTTGACCGAGGGTCGTCCCTTTATATTCAAGTTCTATGGATGCCTGAGCTATAAATGGAATCTTTTGTAACCCAAGTTCTATCTGTAAACACTCTTGATAAACTGGCTCTGTAAACCCACAGCCCTTTTGTTTATAGACTTCAAAACAGGCTCCTATTATCTTATAGCTTTCCTCTTTGAAAAGTATCTCAGCCATTTTCTTACTCTTACTTTTTGCGTCTTTTCGCGGATTTCGCGGGCAAAATAAATAAAAACGCCTTCCGATCTGCGACAGTCGAAAGGCGGAGCGTCAAAGTTAACACTCTCGCCCGTCAATTATTATTGTCGTTTGATCGAACGGCGTTCATAGCGAACCTGAATAATACTAGACTCACGGTCTAAAACGCAAATTTTATCGACTGTGAACCGCTTCGTCAGAACGTCCAAGAAAGTGTGAGTATGAAAATGATGCCGCCAAGGGTTAATGCCCCGCCGGCGTATAAGACCCACCACTTAATATCAGTCCTGAAAATCAGGGCGATGCCCAAAAAGAAAAGACTGACCGCAAAAATAACGTTTGCCAGTTCGAACTTGTCGCCAGTCGCGTTGGCATCCTGTCCGGCCTTAAATGTCTTTTCCGATTTATCAGAAAGCTCAGTGGCCGCCTGGAGCATCTCTTTTCGATACTCGGAGCTGTCAGCTAGTTCGGCCTCGAGTGCTTTTTCGAGGATCTCCTCTTTTAACGATTCCTGCTTTTCTTCGGCGGGTGTTTCAGGGTCGTCAACTATCTCCTTTTTCGCTTCGGGCGGTAGTCCCAGAGCCTTGTAGCCCGGATCGCTTAATTGCTTGGTGTATAGATAGGTGGCTATCTCAAATGATCGCTCTTTATCAACCGGGTTTTTAGAATCGTTGCCTTCGTAGATCAGCCTCCATGCCGTTATATCGACCTGAGAATCTTTAGACATCAGGACAACAGCCCGTGCCTGCTCGCTCGCCGCCATCGTCGCCTCGGTATTTGCCCGGCCGTAACTATCAGCCTGAATCCCACCCCAAAGTCCTGACTGATAGCTCGACAGTGCCGTACAAATCGCTGCAACGCCTAATAAAATTGCCGCAAACAACTCAAATCTATCAACTATCCCTTCTTTTTCTTCGCTCATGTATCTCTCCTGAAATGTAATCGTAATTGGAATCTGCAGAATACCTAAAAATAAAAGCGGGCAAAATAATATAGGATCGGAGCACCGAAAAGTAAGCTGTCTAGTCGATCTAGCAATCCGCCGTGTCCCGGCAAGATACTGGCGGCGTCCTTAGCATTTGAACCGCGTTTCATCGCGCTTTCACATAGATCGCCGAGTACGCCCGCGACGGCGATTACGCATGCGAGCGGGATCGACCAAATATACGGCAGTTCCGGAAAGAACCACCATGTCGAAAGTGCGGCAAACGTCGCCGCCGCAATTACCCCCCCAATCAGGCCTTCAACGGTTTTGCCGGGCGAGATGGCGGGTGCCAGTTTGTGTTTGCCCATCGAACGACCTGCGAAATATGCGCCTGCATCCGAGCCGAAAGTGAC
>JBBRUA010000305.1:0-4011 GCA_038248245.1 Pyrinomonadales bacterium
ATGAGGTGCGCTTGTTCTAGATTAGGGTTCAAGGTCACAACGATCGGCGCGGCAAGCATTGGGACCGGCGAAATTGTTGCATTGTGGGTCGTGACCGGTGAACTAAAGAATTGAGCGGCAAGATCGACGACCTGCGAATGCTCAACATTTCCGGCGGCCGCGATGACCAGATTTGAGGCGTTAAAAACCTGTTCGTGATATTGTCGTGTCCGCTCGGGGGTGAAACTCTTGACCGTCGTCGGAGTACCGGCGATCGACAAACCGAGCGGATGCAATCCGAAAACCGCTTCGTTGAATAGGTCGCCGAGGTGTTCTTCCGGCGAATCCTCGACCATCTTCATTTCTTCGATGATGACCCGCTGCTCACTTTCGAGATCGGCCTTGTCGAAACGCGGATTTGCCAGCATATCGGCGATCAGGTCGAAGGCGTTTGCCAATTGATCGTCGATGACCTTTATCGCAAAACCGGTCTCTTCGTGCGAAGTGAACGCATCGAGATTTCCGCCGAGTCTATCCGTCTCGATGGCGATGTCGAGCGCCGAACGCTTCGTCGTTCCCTTAAAAACGGTGTGTTCGATAAAATGTGAAATGCCGTTCAGCTCGAGCGGTTCTTGCCGTGAACCAACCCGAAAAAAGAACCCAAGCGTCGCCGAACGAACGCCAGACATGCGGTCGGTGAGTATTGTCAGTCCGTTATCTAGGCGAGTTTCTTTTATTTCCTGTTTCATTAAATGACACCGATAGAACATTTGAATCTAGCACGCCGAGCGGAATGTCTCAATCAGGCGCAAAGAAAGCGGCGACCACGCGGACGCCGCTCTCTTATTCGACCGAATCGCTACGTTTCATATTTCGGAACTTGGCGGAGTCTCCCGCCTGACCGGCGGAACGTCTTTCGACATTGCTGCCGGGGCGGTTGGTTTAGGCGATTCTTTTGCCGGCGATACTGTTTTCTCGGCACCCTTTTCGATGCCCAACTGGGCCATGATGTCCGGGAGATTTAGTCCCAGAGCCTCAAGTTGTTGGAGGACCGAAAAGATCAGATTGGGCGTGGTCTGGGCAAAGCGGTTCAGCCCGCTCGAACTGCCATCGCCATTTCCGCCGTTGTCGATCATCACGATCTTATCGATGTTGCCAAGCGGTTCGGCGACTGCACGAAATACAGGAGCGGAACTTTCGATGATCGATGGTAATTTTTCGAGGATCGTCTGCAGTCGGGCAGCATCGTTAAATTCGCGCCATGCGGCGGCTTTCTCTTTGATCGCGGCCGCCTCGGCGAGACCTTGAGCTTCTGTTGCCTTGGCGTTTGCGAGGCCGATTGCTTGAAGCTTTTCGGCTTCGGCAAGGCCGATGGCGCGGATCTTTTCGGCCTCGGCTCGACCTTCGGCGGCGACGGCGGCGGCACGGCCCTGGCCTTCACGCTCCAGGGTTTGTGCGTCGGCCTCGGCAATGGCGATCTGAGCTTGCTTCCGGCCCTCAGCCTCTAGAATTGCGGATTCCTGCAAACCCTGAGCACGCAGAACGGCGGCTTTGCGGTCGGCCTCGGCCTGTTTAACGACCGTTGCTTCGAGTTCCTTTTCTTTACGCAGAACTTCCTGTTCCTGAACGGCGATCTGCTCTTGTGTTCGCACCTTTTCAACGCGAACCTCTTCGATCGTAACTTGCTGCTGGGCCTTCGCATCGGCGAGCGGTCCGGCTTGGAGTGATTTAGCACGTTCGGATTCGATCTCGGCCTGCACCTGAGCTTTCTGGATCTCGGTTTCTCGGGTTGATTGGGCGATCAGAGCCTCGGTCTCGAGCCGGACCTTTTCGCCTTCTTGTAAGGCTTGCGAAGCCTTGATCTTCGAATCACGATTCGCCTCGGCCTGGCCGATCTCGGCGTCGCGTTTGACCTCGGCGGTGCGGCGTTTGCCGAGTGCATCGAGATAACCTTCTTCGTCGGAAATTTCCTGAATGGTCAGAGCGTCGAGCCCGATGCCCATTTTTTCGAGATCGCCCGCCGCCTCGGTCAACAGTTTTTGGGCAAAACTCTGACGATCGTTATTGATCTCTTCAACCGTTAAAGTGCCGAGAATTGCACGGAGGTGGCCTTCGAGGGTCTGAAAAACGAGCTGATGAAAAACCTGTTGCGGCATGCCAAGAAACCGCTCAGACGCGGCTCGCAGGCTCGTGTCGTCACCCTTGATCTTGACGTTAGCTACGGCCTTTACCGATACCGGAACGCCCTGAACCGTGTACGCACGCTGTGTGGCGAGCGGCACGGTAATGACGTTGAGGTCGAGATATTCGACCTTCTCAAGGAAAGGGAATACGAGCGTCGCACCGCCTCGTACCAATCGATAACCCGCGACTGAGCCGTCAGCCAGTTTGCGTCTGCGGCCCGAGATCACTGCGGCCTGGTTAGGCGAGACCTTGATATAGTTTCGGCCGATCAGCATCAGTGCGATCAGCACGGCAATGACGACCACCAGAATGATGACCGGAATTAATAGAGCTGCGTAATCAGTTAATATTTGCACTAATGTTCACCTCGTTCGATCTCAACGATCACAGAATCACCGGCGATCGCAGATACCTTTACCAACGTACCGGCTTTTATCTCTTCGCCGCCGCTGGAGCGGGCGATCTTTTCGACGCGTTCGTCGCCGATGCGGATCGATATCTGCCCGACCTGACCGGGTTTTATTGTAACTGCGACCTGAGCGGAGCGGCCGATCAGATCGTTGTCCGTAACCGAACTTGACGATTGCTGGCCGATCAGAAACCGGCCAAACAATGAAACGACGCCGCCAAAAATGACGCCGCCGAGCAATCCGGTCAATGAAGCGGCAACGGCACCGAAGCCCATCTGCACGCCGATCGCCCCGAATCCGCCGAACGCCGTGATAAAAACGGCGATCACGCGGCTATCGAGAAAGCCAAAATCCACACCGCTGTTGCCCAGATCGGCGTCTGCCCCAAATATCTCGAAAATGTCTCCCAAAACCAATGACGCCATAAGAAACAAGAAACCGATGCCGCCGATGACGACGAAAAGGGTCAAGAGATTTAGATTGGTAAGAAAATCCACTTGTGCGTATCTCCGTTCAAATTGCGAAAAGCTGTGGGGTAATAATACAACGAAAGCAAGAAAGGCGGAAATACGAGTGTGTTAACAGCACAAGATTATTTCTTTCGACGATTCTTAGCCACGAATGAACACGAATGGCACGTACAGTTAGGGTTTAGTTAAAGTACAATTCTTTGTGATTCTAGGCGATATTTGCCGAAGTTAATTAACAAACCGAGGTGATAGCGGGTTGCTTTCAGATAGTTCAATACTTGTGCCTTGTGAATTTCGGCAATACGGTCTTGTGCTTTTAATTTCATCAGGATCGAATCCGCGACAACTACGTCTGCGAAGTAGTCGCCAACGGGGCGTCCATGAAATTCAACCGGAATTGGCACTTGTGACCGGGCGATTATCCCGTTCTCCTCGAACAAGACCATGAGCGAATTCTCGTAAACCTTTTCAAGAAATCCCGGCCCGAGTTCCGAATGCACCTGCATCGCGAGGCCCACGATACGATATGAAAGGTCTTTGTAAAGAATCGGCTCATCCATAAAGAACAATTTAGCCACGAATAAACACGAATATCACGAATCGGAAATATTTTTTATATACAATTCATTTTCGGACGGCGATGTAACAAACCTCAAACAGCAAAGAATCACCTTCATTCGTGTTCATTCGTGGCTAATATTTGTCTGGCCACGAATGAACACGAACTGCACGAATCAGAAATATTTTTTAACTCCCATCATTATTCTCGAGACTCCAGAAACTTCTCAATGTTTGGCTCTTTCTTCCTAATTCGTGTCATTCGTGTCCATGTGGTTAATATTTCTTTGGCCACGAATAAACACTAATAGCACGAATCGGAAATATTTTTTATATACAATTCATTTTCGGACGGCGATGTAACAAACCTCAAACAGCAAAGAATCACCTTCATTCGTGTTCATTCGTGG
>JBBRUA010000306.1:0-4007 GCA_038248245.1 Pyrinomonadales bacterium
ATCGAAAATTTTTTCGATGACGAAGTGAATTCGGGCAATGTCGCGAAAGAAGCAATTGTTCCGAAAGAGATCTTTCAAAGGCGTTTGAACAAGGTCTCCTTGGCGATCCGCAATGTGCTTTCGATGCCGGACATTTTAGGTATTATCGAGGTCGAAAATCTAAAAGTTTTGCAGAAGATCGCGGACAAGGTAAATGCAGATGCGGTCGCAGCCGGTCAGCCAAACCCTAAATATTTTGCTTACCTCGAGGAAGGAAATGACGTTCGCGGCATCGATGTCGGTTTTCTGGTCCGATCGACGAAGATAAAAGTTCTCGAGACAAAACAGCTAGCTAAGGATGAGAAATTAAATTACGGTACAGGCTTTCCGGACGAAAAACTTTTTGACCGCACACCTCTTTTGCTTCGGGCGGAGGTCGTCGATGCTAAGGCTAAACAGCCATTCACGCTGACGGTGATCGTCAATCACTTCAAATCCTACCGCGGGATCGATGATGAAAAAGAGGGCGACCGCATTCGAAATAAACGGAGGCTCGAGGCCGAGTGGCTAGCCGCCTACGTGCAAGAACGTACGAAAGCCGACGTCTCGGAACGGATAATTTTATGCGGAGATTTCAACGCGTTTCAGTTCAATGACGGTTACAATGACCTGATCGGCATCTTAAAAGGCAAACCTGATCAGACCGTTCTGACTCCGTCAAAAACCAACTATGCGACGGGAATGGCTAATCTGATCGATTTTATAGATCAAAAAAGCCGGTATTCATACACGTACGACGGATCGGCACAGGCACTTGATCACATTTTAGTAAATAAGCCGGTTCGCGCTCGTCCGCTAAAATTTGGCTACGCAAGGCTCGATGCTGATTTTCCTCTGGTTTACAGTAACGATGCGACCCGGCCGGAGCGGGTTTCCGATCACGATGCTCCGGTAGTTTTTCTTTCGCTCGACGAACCACCGGCAACTAAACCACCGGAATAGAAACGCAACTATACTTTCTCTAAAATGATCTGCGCGATCGCGTGATCAGCGGTGTGTGAGAGTGAGATGTGAATAGTATCGGCACCGAGTTGTTCGAGGATCGTTTTGGCCTCGCCCGTGATATTGAGCGTGGGCACGCCTTCGTCGGATTGTACGACCTCGATGTCCTGCCAAGTTATTTTGCCCCGCCAGCCGGTTTTCAGTGCTTTTAGAAACGCTTCTTTGGCCGCAAAGCGGGCGGCGTAGCTCTGAAATGCAGCAACGCCTTTGCTGTCGCAATACTCGCGCTCCCCGGTCGTAAAGACACGTTGGGTGAATCGCGGAGTTCTTTCCATCGTTTCGCGTATGCGATAAACTTCAACAATGTCGATGCCGGTAGATACGATCATGAGTCAGCAGTTGAGACCCGCAGAACAGATTCTAACCGAAAGCGGCTTCTATTGGCGAGAGCGGGACGGCGTTAAGGTGCTGATTTGTCGACCGCTTGAGGACGCAGGATTTACGAATGGGTTTTCGACGCGGGTTGGCGGTGTTTCGGCGTTTCCCGACGGCGACCTCAATCTCGCCGGATTTAACGAAGACACGGCTGAGAATATTTACGAGAACCGCCGAAGATTTTTGGCAGCCTTCGACGGCGAATACAAGCTGGCGATGGTCTGGCAGGTTCACGGAAATGACCTGAAGATCGTGCGCGATCTCGATGACATCGGTGACTCAGAGGAAAACGCGGACGCCGTGCTTTCAAATGTTCCGGGCGTTCTCGCCGGAGCCAAAACCGCCGATTGCGTGCCCGTTTTGATCGGAAACCCGAAAACAGGTGCGTTTGCGGCTATTCACGCGGGCTGGCGAGGGACAGTTCGGTCGATAGTTATCAAAGCGGTCGAGCGTATGAAAACCGAATTCGATTCAGATCCAGCCGATCTTGTTGCAGCTATTGGCCCAGCTGCGTGCGGACGTAATTATGAGATCGGACAGGACGTGATCGACGAATTTGGAGCTAATTTCGAAGCGTCGGACAAATACTTTTCGGCTACTCGCGACGGCCATGCCCTTGTCGATCTTCATCTCGCTAACCACGATCAGCTCATCGCTGCCGGCCTGAATGAGGAAAAGATCTATACCGCTCCATTTTGCACAATGGAGCGGATCGATCTTTTCTTTTCGTATCGAGTCGAAAAAAAGAAGAACGGCAAAACAGGCCGCTTGTTATCCGTAATTGGACAAAGCTAAAGCACGGTTGCGGTCAAAGTTAACTTCTTTGATTTCGGCGGATAACAAACCTCATCTGTGCACGCCTGATACCGCACCGTAACATTCACTTTCACCGCCATATTTCGGTAATTTTTTGGAACCGTTACATTAAAGCTAAACCTTGTACGGCCTTCGTAAACATTGATCGTATCCTCCGAAAATCCAAATTTCCGGTTCTTGCCACGCGGATAACTGACCGCTCCGACGCGGACACCTCCCGACGACGTAACGCGAACAGACGTCGGTATGGCGTACTCGCTCCCCGGACGGCTTGAATTCACGTGCAGGCCGCCCGGAATATTCAGAACGACTGTTCCGCGGGTGGCGACGCCGGGTTTGATCGTGCCGTTACCGATCGAACCGCTAACCGTCTGGGCGTTAGCCGATGTTACGATTCCGACGGCGAACAAAAACGCCGCCGTAACAATTGCTTTCAAAAAATGATTTTTCATAAATTTCCTAATTATGTAATGCCTGACAAAGCCGTTTTTATTTCACAACAAAAGCTGCGAGTATCCTTTCGATGCGGCGAGTGACGTCTTCGTTCGCATCTTCGAGAGCGATCACCTTTAATTCATACACGGTCGTGCCGCTCGCCGCGATCTTGTATATCTCGCGATAGCCGATACCTTTCTCGACACGTTCTGCCTCGACGAGGCGATATTTCCGCTCGCCGATTATCTCCACAATATCTGAATTTATCGTTGCCAAATCTTTGATCCGCCTGATCGCTTTATCTAAAGTCGAATTTTCGAAACGCCGGATCTCGACTCGAGCCTGCCTAACCTCGGCTGCGTGTTCCAACCCGTATTCACGCGAGTACGCGTCGAGTTCCAGCGACGGATCGCGATTGATGACATTCAGGAACTCTTCGGGTTTTTCGAGAATGAACGCATCGGTCTCGATCGTCTCCGCCTCAAAGGCCTCGGCGGCCGTTTTTTTTATCTTCGTCGACGCGTAGACCATCAGAGCGACGAGCAATAATCCGGGGATCAGAAGTTCCATAAATCAGTAGTCAGTAGTCAGTAATCAGAAGTCGTACGATACCAATATCCCGGCTACGCCTTTACATCCATTGCGGCGAGTTGGCCGCAGGCGGCGTAGATGTCGCTTCCGCGAGGTTGCCTGACATAAGCGGAAACTCCGCGAGACTCAAGCGTTTTCTTGAACCGCTCGACACGCTCGGGCGTCGAGGTGCTGTAATCGAGCTGCTCGGCTCCATTGTGCGGGATCAGATTGATCTTGACACGGGAGAGCTGGAAGCGTTCGAGCAGTGACGCCAGTTCGCGGGCGTCGGCATCGGCATCGTTCACGCCGCCGAGCATTACGTATTCGAAAGTAAACCGTTCGCCGCGCCGCAGACTGCCCTCAAATTCTTTCGCCGCAGTCATCAGTTCCCCGAGGTCCCAGCGTTTATTTATCGGCATCAATTTATTTCGCATCTCGTCGGTCGGAGCCGAAAGCGATATTGCCAGATGCGGCCGGTTTTCAAGCTTCGCAAATTCATATATCTGCGGGACAATCCCGGCGGTCGAGATCGTAACGCGATTCGGGACGATGAAGAGCCCGTTTTCGCTCGACATGATCTCAAGGGCATTGACCAAATTATCAAAATTTAGGAATGGTTCGCCGGCGCCCATTCCGACTAAGTTCGTTCCATGCGGAGTCTCACCGCCGATACCGTAGACGTCATTGAGAACCGTTATCACCTGCTCAACGATCTCGCCCGAGGTCAGATTTCGTAGCAGTCCAAGCTTTGCCGTCAAGCAAAAATC
>JBBRUA010000307.1:0-3993 GCA_038248245.1 Pyrinomonadales bacterium
GAGTTCACGAGGTTCGAGAATTACATCGGCGGCTAATATCTGAAATTTAAGATTTCAAATTCGAAATTTCAGATTCATCAGGAGCTACATGGAAAATGACTTAAGATATCCGATCGGTGATTTCGATCGAAATTACGAAGTTTCATCGCCGGCTCGTTTCGCAAGGATCGCGATCATTGCGGAACTGCCCGCCGCCGTTGCGAACGCCGTTCGTGACTTAACCGAGAATCAGCTCGATACCGAATACCGGCCCGGCGGATGGACCGTTCGGCAGACGGTTCACCACATCGCCGACAGCCACGCGAACTCGCTCACGCGGTTCAAGCTCGCGCTAACCGAAGACGAGCCGCCGACGATCAAACCATATTTCGAAGATCGCTGGGCCGAACTGGCCGACAGCAAATTACCCGTCGATGTCTCGCTAAAGATGATCGAAGCGATCCACACACGCTGGGTCGCATTGCTCAACGCGATGACTGACGAAGCTTTCAAACGCGAGTTCATCCATCCCGAAACCGGCAACTGGCCGCTCGAAGGAGCCCTCGCACTATACGCGTGGCACTCAAAACATCACACGGCACACATTGTGAATCTACGTGAGCGAATGGGCTGGCAGCAAAAATTATCTACAGATATGCGGTGATGAACGCCGACAGGAGACAGTTCGATCGTCGCTAATTCACCATCTTCTTAACTCTGTGCTCTCTGTGTCCTCTGTGATAAATCTATCTTATGGCCGACCAACAACGCCTTGTTTCGCTCGACGTATTTCGCGGTATGACGATCGCGGCGATGGTGCTTGTTAATAATCCGGGCGGTTCGCCGGTTTATTGGCCGCTTGAGCATGCGGAGTGGCACGGGCTGACGCCGACGGATTGGATCTTTCCGTTTTTTCTTTTTATTGTCGGCGTTTCCGTTTCGATATCGCTCGGCAAACACGCAGGCAGAAAACCGATTGGTGGCGAAGGCGTTGCTGCTCGGGCTAATCAAAAACCGTACGCACGCATCTTCAAACGGGCGGCAATCATTTACTTGCTGGGTGCGGCGATGTCGGTCTTGCCGTTCTTTCAGTTTCAGGCGAGTGACGCTCCTGATCCGTTAAAGTTAGTCACATGGATCGCATTCTCGCTCGCGTTATTAACTGCGTTGATGCGCAAATGGTGGTGGGCTCTCGGCTTTCTGGCGGCGGCACTCGCCGGCATCGCGGTGATGACTCTCGCGGGTTACAACGTCGTCCCGTACAATTTCGGAACGCTTAGAATATTTGGCGTTCTGCAAAGGATCGCCGTTGTTTATCTGATCACTTCGATCTTGTTTCTGAATTTTAATTGGAAGCAACTCGTCGGAATTTCCGCCGCACTTCTGTTCGGCTACTGGCTGATAATGACGGCAATTCCGGTGCCCGGCTGCGAAATCACGAGCCTCGCCGACAAAGCCTGCAACCTCGCCGCCTATCTCGATCGCCTCATCCTGACCGAAAATCACATCTGGCGTGGAGGCAAAGTCTACGATCCTGAGGGAATTCTCTCGACAATACCGGCGATCGTTACCTGCATCAGCGGTGTGTTAACGGGTTTGTGGCTCAAGTCAGTACCACCTGCGGTAGCGGGTGGTTTAACCCGAGCGAACGACGACAACGGCAAGGCGAAGCTGCTCGGCGACACAATGCAGTCAGTACCACCTGCGTTAGCGGGTGGTTCTGACAGGAAGGTCGCCGGGATGTTCTTCTTCGGCCTTGTCCTGCTCGCCCTCGGTTACATTTGGCACAGTTATTTCCCGATGAATAAGGCGCTTTGGACGAGCTCGTATGTGCTGGCGACGAGCGGGCTTGCTCTGCTCGTGCTCGGGGCGTGTTACTGGCTGATCGATATCAAAGGCTATAAACGCTGGGCGTGGGCGTTCGTCGTCTTCGGCGTGAACGCCTTGCCGCTCTTCGTTTTCTCCGGCATCTGGGCGCGAATGCACGCTGCCTATCGCGTGACGGGCGCCGACGGTCAACTGATCTCCGTGCAAAAATGGACGATGCAAAACATTTTCCTCCCCGTCTTCAATCCCATCGACGCCTCCCTCGCCTTCGCGACCAGCTTCATACTGCTGTGGCTTTTCCTGATGTGGCTACTTTATCGAAAGCAAATATTTCTCAAAGTTTGAAGTTTTAGACACTAACAGACACGAAAAAACACGAACAAGAGAATTCCCCTTATTCGTGTTATTCGTGTCCATTCGTGGCAAAAAATCTTACTCCGCCGCAAACCTTACGGCATTGTTTGGACGGTGACGATGTCGGACCAGTCGCCGACGGGGTCGTCGCCGACGAGCAGACGGGCGCGAATGGCGACGCTGCGCGGGAGTTCGTTGGCGTTTTGCGGCACGGTAAGTCTGACGGGCGATTTGATAAATCTGCCTTCGGTCTGCCAGTCGCCTTTATCGACGGCGATCTGCACGAAAACGCCCGAGTAGCCGCTTTTCGTGAACTTCACGAGCACGACATTGCCCGGCTCGACCGAAGCGGTGATCTTTGGCTTCGCGGTGTCGGGCGAAATATTACTTCTCCCCTGCGGATTGATGCCGAGTTGCGAGCCTTCCTCTTCCGAAAAGCCGGTTGCGAGCCTGATCCGTTTGACCAGATTGTCAAGGCGTTCGTAAATTCCCTGCGCAACGGGCGTTCGCGGCGTCAGAGGAGCGATCGTCGGAAAAGTCGGAGTCGTTCCGTCAACATCGCCTTCGGTCACGACGCGGCGAAATGCACGAGCGGCCTCGTCATAACTCTCGATCTGAGTGATCGCATCAAGCAAAAACTGCATAACCGCGTTGTCGTCGATCACGCTCTGAATCTCGGCGCCCGAAAAACCCAGTATCGGCCCGATAACAGCGAAATTAATCGCAAAATTTTCAAACCACGCCGCCCTATCCGGAAAACTCGTTGGGAAATATGTTGAACTTGGTACCATTTTCTCAGCTCCTATTTTTGTTTGATATATTAGTCGCGAACACAAATGTGTCAATTCCAAATAAATTCGCTACCACCAATTTGTGTAAAGCAAAAAGATAGTAATCGAAGACGTTTTAAAATGCAAGCACTTTTTTCGACAGATCGCCAGAGCACTTTAAAAAATTAATCAGGCACATCAGCAAAGCTACGTAACCCCTCGACATTTTAACAATACACTCCGACAGTTCAATAAGATCTCTCGACAAAATTACGAGCCGCTTTGACAAAATTATGAGTCGCCTCGACAAAATTATGAACGCCCTCGACAAAATTACGAGAAGCCTCGACAAAATTATGAAGGGCGTCGACAAAATTATGAGTGGCCTCGACAAAATTACGAGACGCCTCGACAAAAATACGAGACCTCTCGACAAAAATATAAATGCTCTCGACCAAGCAATGAGGCAATCGCACGATACCAGTCATATCGTAATCAAATATAAATATTAAGCGATAAGCCAGTAACAACGGGCTTCGCCCGTCGATGAGCGGAAAAGCTATGCTTTTCCGGGAGATTCTACCCAATCTGTGCGGCTGTGCCGCCGGTCGTGGAGAAGGGGCGGCGTAGCCGCTTAATTCTATTGAGGGACTGCCGGAAAAGCATAGCTTCTCCGCACATCAAGCGGCATAGCCGAAATCGAAAAAGGATGTGAAATGAAAAAACACGAACAAGAGATTTCTCCTGTTCGTGTCTTTTTCGTGTTAGTTTGTGTCCAAACGCTTACGCGGCGGCGGCTACTACTTTTTCGGCGGCGTCTTGCATGCCTTGGGCGGTTTGGATGCCGATGCCGGATTCCTGGAGGACGCGGCGGCCTTCTTCTACGTTGGTGCCTTCGAGACGGGCGACGATCGGGATCGAGATGCCGAGGTTTTTGTAGGCAGCGACGACGCCGCTTGCGACCATATCGCAGCGGACGATGCCGCCGAAGATGTTGATCAGCACGGCTTTGACGTTTTTATCGGCGAGCAGGATCTTGAATGCCTGCTCGACGCGTTCCTGC
>JBBRUA010000308.1:0-3980 GCA_038248245.1 Pyrinomonadales bacterium
AACCGCCTTGCAGGCAGCACCAGTTGTCGTTCCTATCAGCACCGACAGTTTGACAGGACGTGGAGTCAGTTCTTACGACTTTACGTTCACGTACAATGCTTCGACGCTGACATACACTGGCATTGACCAGACAGGAACTCTAAGCAGCGGAATGGTCGTCACGGTCAGTTCGACTCCCGGAGTTCTCGTCATCAGCGGCTTTAGCAACACTGTGTTGGCAGGAAGCGGTACGCTGCTTAAATTGAACTTCACGGCGAGCGGACCAATCGGTTCATCGAGCACCTTGAACTTTACCAACTTCATGTTCAATGAAGGTGTCCCGTGTGTAATTACAACCAACGGTAATTTCTCGATTATATCGGGAACTATCGAAGGAACCGTAACCTATCTAAACTCGTTGGCAACGAGATTTGTCCCAGGTACTCTACTGACCGCGACAGGAGCTGTCACGGTTACCGATACAACTGATGTAAACGGTGAATACGACCTCATTGGACTAGGCAACAGTGCGTACACCGTGACTCCATCGAAAACGGGTGATGTGCAAAGTGCTGTGACGGGCACTGACTCTGCACGGATCGCACAACACGTTGTTGGAATATCACCTTTCAACCCCGGCGGCGGTGCGTTCAAATCGGCCGACGTTAGCGGTACCGGCGGTATCACATCCTTTGACGCGGCGTTGATCGCAAGATACGCAGCAAATCTGCCGAATTCGGGAAGTTCGGGTACTTGGAGATTTGAACCGGTCAGCCGACCCTACACGCTTGCACAGGTGCAGTCCGGCATTAGTGGTCAGGACTACGCTGCCATCCTAATGGGAGACGTAACCGGCAACTGGGGTGGATCGGTCAATCCAACGCGTCCTGCTCTAGCTGAGGGTGAACGTCCCATGCGTGTTTCGGCTCCGTCGATCTCGGCACCGGTCGGTACAGAAGTTTCCATTCCTGTCGAAATTCAGGATACGACCGGCAAGGAAATAATCTCGTACGAGTTCGATCTGACATTTGACCCGACGGTTCTCGAACCGGCAGCGAATACAGCGGATCTCGCGGGAACGATAAGCGAAGGCTACTCCGCAACCGTCAATTCGACCGAAAGCGGCCGGATCAGAGTTGTGGTTTTTGGTGCTAACCCGCTCGCGGGCAACGGCCAATTGCTCAAGCTTAAGTTCAATGTTATCGGCGGCGTTGGTTCGGAAAGTACTCTCGTTTGGGAGACTTTTGATATCAACGAAGGCGGTGTCAATTTCGAAGTAATGAACGGTCGTGTTGCGGTGAGAGAGGCGTCGAATGACGCGGGGATCGCCGGACGCGTGCTGAACGCGATAGGACAGCCTGTCTCGGGAGCAATCGTTACCCTGGTCGACATGAATGGCCAGACACGTACCGCCAGAGCTTCGAGCCTTGGTAACTTCCGGTTTGCCGAATTAACCGTCGGACAGACCTATACCATCAGTGTTTCCGCTAAACGCTACACGTTTGCTTCGCAGACGATCAGCGTGACCGATGATGCTGTTAATCTGGACCTGATCGCTGAGCAATAAGCTCACGCGATAAGGCGTTGGGCGGGGAGAGATCCCCGCCCTTTTGTGCATTTCAACCCATTTCATCATCAGGGGAGTTTTTATGAAAGCGTCAAACAATCCGTCGGGACACAAGATCTATAATTTAACGATGCCGCGAATGCGCACGTCCCATTCCAAAAGATGGTTAGACGTTAGGACATCGCTAATATTCGCAGCAATTTTACTTTTTCTTGGCGGCTCAAATGTCTGGGCGGTCTGCAGTTCCGTATCGGTTCCGGGCGGCCTTACAGCGAAGCAGAATACGAGTGTGTCAATACCGTTGGTCGTCGATGATCTGACAGGTCTCGACGTGATCTCATTCGATTACACATATAACTACAATCCATCAGTGCTTACATATACGGGATTTGATCAGACCGGCACGCTCAGCGACGGTATGGTCATCACGATCAACCCTTCGCCGCCGGGAACACTGGTGATCTCAGGTTACGTTCCATATCCGCTGATCGGCTCAGGTACGCTGATCAACCTGAATTTCAACACCGTTGGGTCGATCGGTTCCGTAAGCGCACTCAATTTACCGGCGTTCATGTTTAATGAAAATACGCCGTGTTCGACCACTTCGAATGGACAGCTCACCATCATTTCCGGAAACGTTAGCGGAGTAGTCAGCTACGCAAACTCAGTCGCGTTCAAACCCGTACCGAATACAGTTCTTGGTGCTCCGGGAGCGCCGGCGGTTTCGACGAATTCGGCATTTTTGACGGGAGCATACTCGTTCGGCGGTTTCGGCCCCGGGGCGTATAATGTCACTCCTTCGAAGGTTGGCGATGTGAATGGGATCACAGGGTTTGATTCAGGTTTGATCGCCCAACACGTGGTGAATTTGATCGCCCTGAGTCCGGCTGCGCTATTGGCCGCTGATGTCAGCCAAGCGGCGGGTGTTACTTCGTTTGACGCGGCATTGATCGCACGCTGGGTCGCCAACCTTCCGGGATACGGGATCACCAGCGACTGGCTCTTCGATCCTCCGGTGCGTAGCTATCCGGTGGTTGAAAGTGATCAGGTCAATCAGGACTACGGCGGCATTTTGATGGGAGAGGTGTCAGGCAACTGGGTCGCACCCGTCTCGTTCGCAGCTAAACCGGAAAGTCCTGAGGCGAACCAACTTATCACCGTAAATGTCACGGCACCGGCCAATCAATTTGCGCTGGCTGGCTCAAATTTCCTTGTTCCGGTAACAACGTCCGATCTATCACCCGGAACCGTTGGCACGAATGTAATTTCGTACCAATTCATTATGACCTACGATCCGAGCGTGATCGTGCCGCAAAATCCCGCGATCAGCGTCGCTGGGACGATAAGCGACTTCTCGTCGGTTACTGTCAATGACCTGACGCCCGGTGTACTTCAGGTGGTCATCTTTCGCGCCAGTCCTTACGTCGGCGCAGGTACACTGTTCAACTTCAGATTTACCGCTGTCGGAGCGCAAGGTCTAAGTTCGCCACTTACTTTTACGACATTCATGTTTAACGAAGGAAACCCTGATGATAATGTCACGAACGGACTCGTCAGCATCCCCTTTGGACCAACTGCGGCCGGGGCGACACTGGCGGGGCGGGTTCTGACGCAAAGCGGAGCGGGGCTGAGGAACGCTGTGGTGACGATGACTGATCCGCAGGGTGTCGTACATCGGGCGATATCGTCGTCGATGGGCTATTACCGGTTTGAAGACCTGCCGACCGGAGCTTCTTATGTGCTCAACGTCGCTTCAAAGCGTTTCCAATTTGCGCCGAGAGTGGTCACGATCAACGACGATGTTATCGACCTGGATCTGATCGCTAATTCGGGCGAGTAAAGTGTGCGTACGGCACGCAAAAGGCTGCCGTAATTTTTAACGTAGTAGATCTTTGTCGCTCGACCCCCAATCGAGAAACGAGATAGACCTCCCACAATGGCCAAGGAAGCTACCCAGCTTCCTTGGCCTTTTTTGAGTTCGAGATGATGACTAAGAGGGAACGTCGAAATAGTTGGACTTTTTTTTTAACCGCAGATTTACGCGGATAAAGCAGATTTTCAGATGGATTTTTGAAGTGTTACCTTCCGATCCATTTTATCTCCTAGATCCATTTATTTGCGTTATCTGCGTTATCTGCGGTCAAATCTTTGTTCAATATTCAGACTTGTCTCCAGAGATCTACTTTTTTAGCCAGCCGAAGAGGGCGTTTACGGTGATGTCGCGGTTGGTTTCGTAGATGGCGGTGGTCAGGGGTAGGGACATTGGGCAGACCTGGATGCAGTTCTGGGCGTTGCCGCAATTTTCGATACCGTCTTCGCCGAGGAGGCCGTTGAGGCGGTCGTCCATGTTGGCTTTGCCGGTCGGGTGCATGTTGAAAAGGCGTGCTTGAGCGATTGCCTGCGGGCCGATGTAGTTGTCGTCGCCATACTGCGG
>JBBRUA010000309.1:0-3969 GCA_038248245.1 Pyrinomonadales bacterium
ACGGACGCGTCCCCGGCGGCGACATTTACTAACAATGCGTACATTGGCGTTTATGACCATAATCGTCCGTCGTCGCCATACGGCACACCGATCAGTGTCTCGGGTTTGACCGGTGCGATCACTGATGTCAATGTAACCCTGAACGGCTTAAGTGTGACTAGTCCGCAGAATCTGAGACTACTACTCGTCAGCCCGAACGGCCGCAGTCTGGTATTAATGAACGGGGCCGGATCTAGTTCGGCGGTATCAAACGTGAATCTAACCTTTGATGACTCGGCTCCTAACAACGTTCCCACTCCGATCGTTACCGGCAGTTATAGGCCGACGGACAATTTCGGTAACGCGACTTTTTTTCCGTCTCCGGCACCGCTTACCCCTTACTTCTCTGCAAATTTCGGACTGAATTCGCTAAACAATTTTAGCCCTAACGGCGAATGGCGGCTCTATGCAATGGTCAACTCAACCACAACATCAGGATCGATAGCCGGCGGCTGGAGCATCGATATCACAACCGGCCCGATCCCGCCGCAGCCGCCCTTGAGCTGCGCGGCAGCATCGTTTTCACCAACGAGTTTTCCGGTCGGCGTTAATCCGACAAATATAGCCGTCGCCGATTACAACAACGATACAAAACCCGACCTCGCCGTCACGAATCAGGTTTCTAACGACATCTCGATCCTGATCGGCAACGGCAACGGCACGTTTCAGCCGCAGACGCTTCTCAGTACCGGTTCGGGCCCGTACGCGATCGTCGCCGGTAAGTTCAATGCCGACAACAACTTTGACCTCGCCGTAACCAATTCCGGGGCGAATACCGTCTCAGTTTTTCTAGGCAATGGGAACGGCACGTTCGGCGCGCCCATCACAGTTTTCGCCGGGGCAAGTCCGATCTCGATCGCCTCAGCGGATTTTAATAATGATTCGAAACAAGATCTAGTCGTGGCGAATTTTGGCGGATTTTTCTCAGGAACCGTTTCCGTGCTGCTCGGAACGGGTACAGGCGGGTTTACGACCGGAACCTCGATCCGCACGCGCACGCAGCCCGCGTACGTCATTACCGGCAACCTCAACAGCGACGGAAACAAGGATGTGATCGTAGCAAATTTCGGTGCCAACAGCGCTACGACCTTTTTCGGTAGCGGGAACGGTACGTTTGTACTAAATCAAAATATCAGCACCGGAGCAGGCCCGGTCGCATTAGAACTTGCCGATCTCGGCAACGACGGTATCGCCGATCTGCTGGTGGCAAACTATAACTCGGACAGCATAACCAGTTGCAACGGAAATGCCAATGGCTCATTTACAAGCTGCTCGACAAATAATCCGGCGGGCGGTGCCAATCCGATCTCGATCGCGGCCGCCGATTTTATCGGTTCCGGCCTCAGGACCTACGCAACGGCACTCAGCGGTTCGAATATCGTCAAGGTTTTCACGAGCGATGTCGCCGTCGGCCTGAATCCGAACGCTGTTCGCGTCGCGGACTTTAATAATGACGGTAAACCGGATCTCGTATCAGCAAACTTTGGTTCGAATGACGTCTCCGTTCTGATAAACGGCTGTCAGGCGGCGAAGGGCAACATTTTCGATTTCAACGGCGACCGCCGAACGGATTATTCGGTATTTCGGCCCTCCAATTCGAGTTGGTACGTGCAAACGCTCAATGCTGGCGGTCCTGTCCTCAAGTTTGCCCGACCGACCGATACGATCGCTCCGGCTGATTTTGACGGCGACCGGCTGACCGATTTTGCATTTTTCCGCCCCGAAAGCGGACTCTGGTTCGTCGTCGACCGTAACTACCGATCGATCTACTTCGCGCAGTTTGGCATCGCTGGCGATATCGCCGTGCCGGCGGATTACGACGGTGACGGCAAGGCGGATCTGGCAGTCTGGCGGCCGAGCAATGGCACTTGGTACGTCCGCCGCAGCTCGGATAACTCCGTACAGATCTATCCGCTCGGGTCTCCGGGCGATAAACCGGTCGCGGCGGATTTCGACGGTGACGGCCGTGACGACCTCGCTATCTACCGTCCATCAACCGGCGTCTGGTACATTCTGCGAAGCTCAGACGGCCAGTTCACGATACGCCAATTCGGAATTGCCGAGGATCGCACCGTGCAGGGCGATTACGATGGAGACGGAAAGGCAGACCTCGCCGTCTGGCGTCCATCAACCGGCGTTTGGTATGTGCTGAAAAGCTCGGACAGCGACACTCTAATCTTCGGCTGGGGAAGTCCCGGCGATCTCCCGGTCATCGGTGATTACGAAGGCGACGGACGCCTCGACTTTGCGGTCTGGCGAGCGTCCGACTCGATGTGGTACGTGCGTAAAAGTTCGGACGGCGGAGTCATCTATTTCCCGTGGGGACTCAGCGGCGATCTGCCGGCACCTAACTCGTTCGTGCGTTAGCGATACGTTATTTGGCATCGCCAATAAACCGGTAGCCGATGCCGCGTACGGTTTGGACTATTTTGGGGTTGTTGGGTTCGTCTTCGAGATGGCGGCGGAGGCGAACTATGAAATTGTCGATGGCGCGGGTGTCGGTGTCTTCCTGGAGCTGCCAGACCTCCTCGAGAATGACCTTGCGCGAGACGGCACGGCCTTCGTTCTCGATCAGGTAACGGAGCAGTTTCGCCTCCATCAGAGTGATCGGCACGAGGTCGTCGCCGTTGCGAAGCTCGAGATTTTCGAGGTCGATGGTTCGGTCGTTAACGGTTACAACGCTCGCGACGTCTTTCGACTTTGATCCTTTTTCGAGCCACTTTCGCCGCCGGAGCAAGCCGTTCAGCCGGGCTAAGAATATCGCAAGATCGAACGGTTTCGCCAGATAATCGTCTGTTCCGGCCTCGAATCCCTGCAAAACGTCCTCCGGCCGCCCGCGTGCCGTCAGCATCAGAACCGGCGTATAATCACCGCGACCGCGCATCGTTTTGGCAACGTCAAATCCGCTAACCTTCGGCAGCATCACATCCAGCACCACCGCGTCGAACGAGTCTTCGCCAAGCCGCCCCAGCGCAATTTCCCCATCCGGCGCGATCTCCGCAACGTGTCCCTCGGCCTCAATATTAAATTTAAGCCCGTCCGCCAGATGTTGTTCGTCTTCGACGATGAGAATTTTCATGAAAATGGGTGATTTCCAATAGTGGTGGGCTGGCTCACCGGGTTTCGATCGTTACCGGCAACTCGCTTTTGGCTTTGATCGATTTTAAGACGTCACTTTCGCGTTGTTCTGCATTATGCAGATCGCACTTCATCTGTAGATTTAGCCAAAATCCGGGAGACATTCCAAAATATTTTGCCAGCCGCAGAGCTGTGCTGGGAGTTAGTCCGCGTTTGCCCGACACGATTTCATTGATACGCTGAAATGGGACGTGTATCGCATCGGCGAGAGCCTTCTGCGTCAAACCCATCGGCTTCAAAAACTCCTCCCGAAGCATCTCCCCCGGGTGCGTCGCCGCTCTATTTTTTGGCAGTCTGATCATATGTTTTCTCCGTCACCTAGTGATAATCAACGATCTCCACATTCTTGGCACCATTCTCCGTCCATTCAAAACAAATACGATACTGGTCATTGATTCGAATGCTGTGCTGGCTCAAACGGTCCGCCCGCAAAGCTTCGAGACGATTTCCCGGTGGTACCTTTAAATCATCCAATGTGGTAGCTGCGTCGATTTGATCTAGTTTGCGAAACGCTACTTTCCAAAGGTTGCGGGGCAGTAGACGACGAGCATCTGCTGAATTCGTTCCGTCATAGATATCCTCTGAACCGGAGTTCGCGAACGAATCGATCATGAGCAACATAGTAGCACGGATGTCGTGCTAACTAGAAACAGTCTCTCGTCGCGATTTTTACGACCTCGGCAGCGTGACGACAAAAGTCGTTCCCTTGCCTTCGCCCTTACTTTCCGCCCTGATCCGGCCGCCGTGTTTGACGATTATCGACTCGACGATGGAAAGGCCGAGGCCGGTGCC
>JBBRUA010000310.1:0-3956 GCA_038248245.1 Pyrinomonadales bacterium
AGGCAGTAATCGATCTCAGAAAGCGCATCACGCATTACGCCGCGGTCATCCGTCAGCTTAAACCCATCGCGACGACGAAGCTCAACATCGTTCCCGCGCATAATATTGTGCAGATGCGGTTCGGGGTGGATAAGGTGAACCAGATTTTGATAATCGAGCGAGTGAGGAACCTTGAACGAATACCACTTGCGCGACTTGTTGTGGAACGCGGTCGCCGACCACGCCTCGATCAGTTGCAAAGCCGCCTTGATCGTCAGCAGGTCGCCGGACGCGTCGATCTCGACCACGTACTCAGAAAACAGCTTGCCGAAGGCCGCGTCTTTTAAATTTTCGTACGCAGCGGTTACTTTTCGAACGGTCAAGGCAACCGACTCGTCGGCCTCGTGTACCTCGCCGCCGTCGCTCGCAACCTGAGTAAATGCTTCTTCAGCGGCGAGCAGGCGAACGGTCATCTCCGCGGTCGACAGCTCCTCATCACGCACGAGAGTTTCGTCGAAGGCGTTGTTTCGCAGTTCAGTCACCGCTTGCCAGAGTTGAGCCTCGTTTAGTTCTGCGACGGCATCTGCCTTATATTTTTTGATCGCACGGCGTTGGACAAAAAACTTGTATTTCCAGACCGGATTTTGGGTGAGAATATCGCGCTCGAGCTCGCCGCGTTCGCGAGTGATATTGAATAAACGGCCGATAAAATCGGACAGGAACGGAGCGGCGTCGGTCAGTATCTTTGACTCGACCTTGCGTTCGTAGCCATGTCCGCGAGCATCAATATATTTGATCAAAGCATTGTGCAGAACAGGTTCACGCGTGCCAACTTCAGCATAGAAGGCGTCCGCAAGTTGTTTTAATTTTACGGCATCAAACAGGTCGGCGTAGCGAAAACCCTCGATGCCGAGCTCGAAATTGTTAACTGATTTTGTGTTCGTCTGTGCTGAGAAAGCCGTCATATTGATACCCAAAAAACCTCAACTTCTAACCTCTTAATATATCATTTCGCAGATGCGAGAAACAAAACAACGGACTCGCGAGAAGGTCGTCAGCGTGTGTTGAAAACGTTAAATCCGTCGCCAGAATGGAAAATATACTGCAAAATCGGCTTAAATATGGTATAAACCAAGTTCGCCTAAAGAGAGATCTATTTTAGCGGGCGACTTGGGATTTTTAGCAGTATGGAACAGGATCAAAGGTTAACGCCGCTTCCACGCGTGGCCGATTTACAGACTAATAACGCCGAGTACCCTGCGAGCTACGCGGGTTTCTACGATGATGAATCATTTGCGAACAAACGCTCGCTTCGCCAGTATTACAACATCATCTACAAGCGTCTGCCGATAATTCTCGCGATAGCCTTGATAATTACGGCAGCGGTCGCTTTTTATTCATACCGCTTACCGCCAGTTTATCAAGCTCAAACCGAGATGATCATTGAGCCGCGCAAGGCTCAGGTAACGCAAAAGGACGCGATCAATATCAACTTTGGTGGCGAACAAAACTATCGGAACACCCAACTGCAATTACTTCAAAACCCGGAGTTGATGAAAAAGGCGGTTGTTGCGTTAAATTTCCAGCACGAACCAAATCTTTTTGGTTTGGAAAATCGAGGAATATTAGAAAGCCTTAAAGGCCTTTTCGGAGGAGATCAGGAAGAAAAGAAGGCTGAAAATTCCCTTCCCATCGTTAACGAATCTCTACCTCTGGAAAGAGGCCAGAAGATAGAGCTTACACCTGAGGAAGATGCTCGAGCGACGCGGTATGCCGCGAAACTCGGCGGTGGAATGAAGGTAGACCCGGTCGATAAAACGGACCTGGTTAACATCAGCGTTCTAAGTTCGAATCCAGCGGCAGCTGCGAAATTTGTCGATAAGGTCGCCGATCTTTTTATCGAAGATAATGCTAACCGGGAGTTAGAAGGTGCTCAGAGTGCTTACGACGAGTTGACGAAATCAATAGACGACCTGAAAGTTACAATTGCTTCGCAGGAAAGCGAGCAGATGCAGGAAATGCAAAGCAGTGGCCTGCCGTTGCAGGACAAGGGCGGCGAACTGCGGGCGTCCAATCTGCTGACATTACAGACCCAGTTTAACGAGGCCCAATTAGAAACGGAAAAGATCCAAGCGCTTTACACGGCGGCGGTCAGCGCCAGCGGCCGCGGTGATATTTTGTCGGTGGTCGGCGATAACAAGGCGATCCAGGACGCCCGCAGTCAGAATCTCAAGCGTCAGGCAGATTTCGAAAAACGAATCGAAGACATCGACCGCAAGATCAATGAGGCGAAGGAAAAACGGGAGAGCCTCTTGGCGAAATATACGCCCGAGTATCGTGACGTTGTGGCTATTGATTCGCAGATCAGAGAACTTGAAAGTCAGAAAACGCGGATTAATAATGAGGTTCAAAGCCGCATTAAGTCCGAAGGCGTAAAACTGGAGAAAAATGCGGAACGCGAAGTGCTCGCCAGTCTGCGTTCACAGCTCGGTGCCTCTCAGCAACGCGAAGGGCGTGCCCGCACGGCTTACATTCAGGCAGCTGAACGGGCAAATGGCGAAGGTCAGGCGGAGACCCGTTTGACTACACTCAAGCGAGGGATCGAGACTAATCGCAATCTTCTCGACACATATACGCAGCGGCAAAAGGAACAAGAACTCGCTATCACAGGCGGTCGTCCGAACAACATCAAGGTTTCAACACGTGCCGTCACGCCGGACTCTCCGATCGGTCCGCAACGGACACGAAACATTATCGTCGCGTTATTGATATCGCTTGCGGCGGGAATCGGATTGGCTTTCCTGATGGATTACCTTGACGATTCGGTTCGAACGTCGGATGATGTCAGCCGACATTTGGGATTGCCAACGCTCGCTTTGATACCGCACTACAATTTTGCGCAAAAGAATGGCCTTAACCTCTTACCAAGTAACGGGAATGGAAACGGGGCTAAACCGGGGGCCTCACCGTCAGCCATGATAACGCTTGACGAACGGAATTCGCCAATCGCCGAGGCCTATCGTCACCTTCGAACCTCGCTCTTGTTTTCATCCGCCGGAAAACCGCCGCAATCGATACTCGTCACCTCTTCGCAGCCGTCGGAAGGGAAAACTACCACGGCGATCAATACGGCGATCACCCTCGCTCAGGCTGATGCGGATGTCATAATCATTGATTGCGATCTGCGTCGTCCGCGTTTGCACAGCCATTTTGGTTTGACCAACACACACGGACTGACCAACTACCTTTCGGGAGAAAAATCGACTGAAAAGCTTATCCAAACTTCGCCGAATCTGCCGAGACTAAAAATAATAACGAGCGGTCCGATCCCGCCGAATCCAGCCGAACTTTTGAGTTCTACTGAGATGAAGAACCTGCTTCAATTCCTTCGCGGAAGGTTCAAACATGTGATTATCGATTCGCCGCCCGCGTTGTCATTTACCGATGCCGCGATCCTCTCGACACTCGTTGATGGCGTTGTGCTGGTGGCGATGACGGGCAAGAGCTCTATCCACCTAATGCGTCAGTTCAAGCAGCGCCTTAGCACTATCGGGGCACGCATTTACGGTGTTGTGCTGAATGGTGTGAAGTCCGGTTCGATGGATTACGATTATTACGGATCTGGCTATTACGATTATTATCATCGGGGCGACGACGATTCGACGCCGCTGATGGAAGATGTTGCGATGATCCACGATACAAAAGGATAAGTTTTAATACGTTGAAGAGGCTCTTCGTGAGCTTTAAAAGTCTCTCTTATTTTCAATCTCGATAAAACGTCGGAGAGCATCTTCCCAATTCGGCATTGGTGATAGACCGAGGGCAGTTTGATCTGAGCCTCCCAATTTGGAGCTTCGGGGCCGTGTTGCCGGGCGTTTCAGGTCGTCGTTTTTCACCGATTCTAAAAGGCTCAGGTCAAATCCGCCGATCTCACATACTTTCTCCGCAAACCCAAGATAGCTTGTCCCATCTCCAAC
>JBBRUA010000311.1:0-3951 GCA_038248245.1 Pyrinomonadales bacterium
GATCGTGGACATTTCGAGCTCGGCGGTGATCATTGCGGCAACTTCGCGGGGAACCAATTCAAGCACGACGGCAAATGCTCCGGCGTCCTCAAGCATTTTCGCGTCCTCGATTAATAGTTTAGCTTGTTCGGTAGTTCGGCCCTGTACGCGATAGCCGCCCATTTTATAAACGGACTGCGGAGTGAGGCCGATGTGGGCGACGACCGGAATCTCTTCGTTGACGAGGCGTTTGACGAGTTCGACACGGTTGCGGCCGCCTTCAAGTTTTACCGCTTCGGCTCCGCCATATTTCATTAACCGCAAGGCATTGCGAACGCTCTCGTCCTCATTCACATGATACGTTCCGAACGGCATATCGGCGACAACCATTGCCCGTTCGGTCCCGCGTTTTACGGCGATACAGGCGGAGGTTATTTCGTCGAGCGATACCGGAATAGTATTGCCGTAACCGTGGATGACATTGCCCATGCTGTCACCGACGAGGATCATATCGACACCGGCCTCGTCCACGATCCGGGCAGTCGGATAGTCGTACGCCGTCAGGCAGACAAGCTTTTCGCCTTTTTCCTTAGCCGCACGTATCGCCGGCAAGTAAACCTTGCCCTCTCTGTCAGGTTGAAGATAAGCCATAAATTTGACTCAAGTCTATATGAGGTATGGGATAAGTGACAAGCGCGCTGGGAAGTAGGCAGCGGCAGTAGGCAGTAAGCAGAAGGCAGGAGTAAGTAGGTAGCGGCAGGTGGCAGGCGAAGGAAAAGAATTCTTAATTCTGTATTTTGCTTTCGGCCTACTGCTTACTACTTCCTGCCGCTTCATCCTCCTGCCTACTGCCACTGCCTCCTTCCTCTCGATCCTCCCTCACCCCAACCGGTTTCCACCTTCGGACCTCGCTCCTGTCATCGAGATCGTGAAGGAGGTCGATGACTTCTTTCTTCAAAAGCGGATGGACGAAATTCGGAGCTATCTTCGACAGAGGTTTTAGTACGAATCGCCGGAGATGCAAACGCGGATGCGGGAGTATCAAAAACTCCGTATCCATCTGAGTGTCGCCAAAAAAAAGTATGTCGAGGTCAACGGTGCGTGGTTTTTTGAGGTTTTTGTGGGTTCGCCCCAAGAGGTATTCGATCCGCAGAATGCGTGCCATCATTTGGGTCGCACTGACATTTTTGACGTGGATCTCGGCGACCATATTCAGGAAATTCGGAGCGTTCTCGATTTCGACCGGTTCAGTTTCGTAGACTGGCGATAGCTTATTCACCACAAAGCTCGCCTCCATCAGTCCGCGAACCGCCATCAACAGATTTCCGGCGCGATCCCCGAGGTTCGATCCCAGTCCAACATAAGCTGTCGTTATCTCACTTTCCATCAGATGAATGCACTTGTTACATAGTAATTAGACGAAACCTCGTTCTAAGTCAATCAGGCACGGAGTTCTTGAGGAATTTTTCCGATATGTATCCTGGCGCACGGAAGTGCATCAACTACTACGGCAGACTAATAAGATGGAATCTGTAAAAACACAATTAAAAACAAAAGTCGTCGGCTATGGTAATAATCATTCGTTCACTTGGCTCGGGCCGATGGAAGTAGAGCGATCTGAGCCGAAAGCTGACGAACTCGCGATCGAGATACTTTACTGCGGCGTTTGCCACTCGGACCTGCATCAGGCGAATAATGACTGGAGCAACACGGTCTATCCGTGTGTTCCGGGGCACGAGATCGTCGGACGCGTCACAGCTAAGGGGCCGGAGGTTACAAAGTTTGAGATCGGCGACAATGTCGGTGTCGGGTGTATGGTCGATTCGTGCGGAGTGTGTGCGAACTGCCGCGACGGCCTCGAGCAATATTGCGAAGGCCCGAAAGGAGCGACGCTAACGTATAACGGCCCGATGAAACCTGACGGCACCAATACGTTCGGCGGATATACCGAGAGCATCGTCGTCAAAGAGCGTTTCGTTCTCCGCATCCCATCGAATCTCGATCTAAAGGCCGTCGCTCCTATCCTGTGTGCCGGCGTTACAACGTTTTCGCCGATGAAGCACTGGGACGTCCAGAACGGCCAAACTGTCGGCGTCATCGGTTTCGGAGGCCTCGGGCATATGGCGACAAAGCTCGCCAAATCGATGGGAGCCGAGGTCACGGTTTTCAGCACCACTGAGGAAAAAAAGGAAGATGCACTGAGATGCGGCGCGGAGAAATTTGTCGTTGTCGATGCAGATTCATTAGCGAAATTAGAATTATCGTTCGATTTCATTATCAGCACGATCCCGTATCCACACGACGTCAATCCGTTTGTAAAATTATTAAAACGCGGCGGCACTCTAACGGTCGTCGGCCTTCTGGCACCTTTTGCAGAACCTACCAATAATCAGGAGGTCGCCTTTCACCGCCGCACCGTCGCCGGATCGCTCATCGGCGGCGTCGCCGAAACCCAGGAAGTCCTCGACTACTGTGGCGAACACAACATAACGCCCGAGATCGAGATGATAAAAATGGAAGACATCAACGACGCCCTGAAAAACGTAAAAGACGGAAAGGCGCGCTACCGCTACGTCATCGACATTGCTAATACGATGCCGAAAGAAGTGTAGAGCTTAGATTAAGCTCCCATAAACAAAATCGCCGCCGTAAAACTCATGAGTTCCGGCGGCTTTTCAATTCTTTGTCATAACTAGGCATATAACGCCCAAAGATTCGATCTTAGAACGATACATCCCAAAGTTGTACGGTCTTAGATTTGTGATTTTTACCCCAACAATCAACCGAACTATCCCAAATTTTTAACGCAATCCGTCAAGAGAATGAAAACTAATAAATGTCGTAGAGAATTCTTGGTAGCTTCATTTATTCTGGGGACGCCTAAAAACTTTTCAAACGGTAAGATTTTTAGAAGGAAATTTATTATTATGGTCAGAAAAGCTTTTTCAGAACGCAATACCGTCGGAAATACACACACAAGGAACCTTAGGAAATATCAACAATGAAGAAACTACTCACGACCTTCGCAGCAATTTTCGTATTATCGCTCGGCGTCTCTGAAGCCATCTCTAACCCTCAGGGCTCGCTTGGCACTGTCTATTTCTCCGATCAGCCATTTATCAGTGGCGGCGGCACCGCGGGGAGCAAAGCATCATTTTCGTCAAACGAATTTGTCTATGCTCGGCTAGTTCTCAAAAGCGGAACGGTCCGGACGATACTGAATCCTGCCCCGCCGAAAAAGGTTGAGAAAGGGTCGCCCGTCGCTGGTATCGACGGATATTCCGTTCCTCTCAGCGTTTATTATCTGACCGACGGTGCAAAAACCAAATTGAGCTACCTGCCCAATTACGTCGTCGTCAGCGAGGGTGATCTCGACAAAGCATACCTCGATTTCGACCTGTTCCCTGCTCCGGATAAGGCGGCAACGGTGATCTACGACGGTGAAAATAAGCCGGCGCAGATGATTTACGATTTTCTCCAAAAAGCCGACGAAGGAAACTACAAAATGGGCGTTCAGATCAGCGCTCGCGGCATTGATTTTCGCGGAGATCCGACGCCTGTTTCCTCTTGGTCAAAGGCAGTCGGTGAATTTTCGTTTATATTTCGGGGTAGTGATTACAAGGCTATAAGCGCTAATGGCGAAAGATTGACCAGTGAGTTCGCCGAACGTTCTGAGCGAGCTAAAAAGTCAAATGAGCCGCTTCCTAAAGAGTGGGCCATGAGGTCCAATCTGGTAGCGGGCGGATTTACTGAAGCTAGTCTAAAGAGCATGTACGTCAATTCATTCTCTAGCGGTGGCGGATCAAATTTGAATGTCGTGAAATTCTATGCCGCTCCGGCGTCGGCGGGAACGTGGTTAATAACCAAAAATGACCTCGGCATCCCGAAATTCCGAAAATTCAGTCAGACTTATATCGTCTTCGTTCGCAATATCCAGAGCGGCACTTGTTTCTATGAGCCCTTCGGGCTCTA
>JBBRUA010000312.1:0-3950 GCA_038248245.1 Pyrinomonadales bacterium
CCGTTCGTGGGCCTTTGAGAATATGCCTTCGGCGACTGATGAAGAAATACGTCGGACGGAAAATGAGTCGTTAGAGTTTGTCGGTGACTCGGTACTCGGCCTCGCAATTGCCGAGCAGGTCTTTAGAAATAATCCATCTTTGAGTGAGGGCGATCTGACGCTAATGAAGCATCATCTCGTAAGTACAGTAACGCTCGCCGGGATTGCCGCGAGGCTTGATCTCGGACAATACATCCGTGTCGGACGCGGCGAGGAAAAAACGGGCGGACGTAAGAAACAGGCACTTCTTGCGAACACGCTTGAAGCTGTGATCGGAGCGATCTTTTTCGACAGCGGCTACGTCGCCGCCCGCGTATTTATTGGACGAATATTTGTCGACGAACTCCGAAACGCAACGCCGAAGAGCTCACTCGATTATAAAACTTTACTTCAGGAGACGCTCCAAGCGGAAAAGTTCACCGCTCCGAGTTACAATTTAATTCGTTCTGACGGCCCGCCGCATCAACGGACATTTTACGTTGAAGCGATCTGGGAGAACGGCAGGGCGAATGGGCAAGGAACATCTATAAAGGCCGCCGAGATGATGGCTGCCAGCGAGGCTCTCGCCATTCTTCGGTCCGATGCGCCAAGAACAGCGAAACAAGTGAAATAGTAAACACGTATTCCGGTTCTAATTATGACTGACGAAAAAGAGAAGATCGCCCAGGCCGAAACAAAACCCGTGGGGCCGCCAAAGTCGACCATGCGCGAGTATTTCGAATCATTCACCGTCACACTCGTGATGGCGATATTCGGCATGACGTTCATTTTGCAGGCTGTGACAGTTCCGACCGGCTCAATGCAGAATACGATCCTTGTCGGCGATTATCTTCTCGTCAACAAATTCATCTTTACGCCGGGGGGAGGCAGCAGTCTGCCATTTTTGCCCCAGAGGGAGATCGCACGCGGAGACATAATCGTTTTTAAGTATCCTGGTGACGCGGCGAATCCGGCCTCCGACCGCGAGCGCGGCTTGGTAAAATATCAGATAAACTACGTAAAGCGGGTTATTGGCCTGCCGGGCGAAACGGTCGAATTTAAAAATAATCAGGTCTTGATAAACGGCGAACTCTTGCCCGAACATCGTGTTCTGGGCGACACGCCTGACGAGATCTCAGCACTTACAACAAAGGAATTCGAAGAAAGGCAGCCAGACCAAAAATGGGATGTCTACTACTCGGAGAAAGGGATGAATTACATTCGGTCTGGTAGGGAACTGCCACTCACGGGGTGGGATTTTGGCGTAAAAGGTAAACCGATGAAGGTTCCGGAAAATCAATTCTTTGTGATGGGTGACAGTCGTGATCACAGTGACGACAGTCGTGGCTGGGGTTTTGTTCCCCGTGATTTGATCATCGGTCGGGCGATGTTCGTTTACTGGTCGTGTGACCGCGGGGCATCGGGCGGAAAATGGTACGGTTGTCTCACAAATGCACGTCTCGGCCGCATCGGCCATTTTGTGAAATAGGCATCAATGGAGATCAAATACAATCGGGAAGTTCTCGACGCGATGCGTGCCAAATCGCCGATCGTCGCTCTGGAGTCCACCGTCATTGCCCACGGACTGCCCGGGCCCAACAATTTCGAGACGGCAGTAAAACTTGAACAGATCGTTCGAAACAACGGTGCCGTTCCAGCAACTATCGCGGTTTTCGGCGGCGAATTTCATGTTGGGCTGAGTTCAGAGCAGATCGAGCAACTGGCGGCGGCGAAGGATATTCGAAAGATCTCTCGCCGCGACCTTCCCATCGCGCTCGCCAAAAAACTCGATTGTGCGACGACCGTCGCGACCACAACATTTATCGCGCATATGGCGGGAATAAAAGTATTCTCGACGGGCGGCATCGGCGGTGTGCACCGTGGATTTTCAGCCGACATCTCGGCGGATCTCCCCGAACTCGCCCAGACCCCGATCACAGTCGTCTGCTCCGGGGCGAAGATCGTTCTCGATCTACCGCGAACGCGCGAATGGCTCGAGACGAATGGCGTCAGCGTCCTCGGTTGGCAGTGCGACGAATTACCCGCATTTTATTCGCGTTCCAGCGGCCTCGCGATCGATGAACGGGTTGAGAATGGAGCGGATGTCGCGGCGATTGCCAATTCCCGCGACGACCTGAAACTGTCTAATTCCATCCTCGTCACTGTCCCGATCCCGGCAGACTTTGAAATTGATCGTGACGAACTCGAATCGATCTTAGTCGTGGCGCTCAAACGTGCTGACGAACGTGGGATCAACGGCAAAGAGATCACGCCTTTTCTGCTCGCACAAATGTCCGAGCGAAGCGGCGGCCGAACTCTGAATGCTAATATTGCCCTGCTCGAAAACAACGCCAAAGTGGCCGCTCAAATCGCCTCTGCTCTAGTTTCAGAATCGCCCGCATAATTGGCCGAAATATTTTTAATTTCCCATCTTCACTTTTAACGAATCCAAACGCTTCTTCGCCTCTAATGCATCTGCAGAGTTAGCGTATTTCATCACGATCTCTTTCCAACTCGCGCCGTCGTAGTGGAATTCTTTCGTCGCTGAATTAAAAAGAAATGTGATGCCGAGCTTTCGATAGCGGTCGAGACTGACGTAGTTAAGATAATAGCTGTGAAGCGGGGCGGCGGAAGCGGCCATTTCGGGGCGTTTTAGCTGTCGCGTCGCGTCTTTCGAAAGCTTTGCGGCTACCTCTTCGATAACGTCACCGTAAAGGAGAAGGATCGGCGGGCGGAATTTTGAGTTGGGATATAGCGTGAAAAATTCTACCGCGAGCTCGATCCGGTCAAAACCATCGGTCGCCTGAACGAGAGCGGCCAGACGCTGTTCGTCGGACGGTCGAAACTTGCCGAAAACGGCATCGGCTTGTACCCAGCCGAAATTTGCGGGCGGAGCGGTAACGCGATAAAATTTCACGCCGTCAGCTTCCGATACGCCGAGTATCCGGACGTTTCGTCCACGCCGCATTCGCTGGATCGACGGCGAGAATAGACTCGGCGTTTCACGAAGAACGGAGAGAGTTTCGTCTATCACGACCGCTGATTGACCAATCTCGGGGCTTCGAACCGCGAAATTTGCTCTCGGCTTCTTCTGTTGAGCCGAAACAAGGCCGCCGAAGGCGACAACGATTAGAAAGAGCGTAGTAATTGGGAGTTTCATACTTATCTCGCCGGTAATTATTTCGGCTTTTTTTCTGCGAATTTTATTTTGTCCTGCATCCCGGCGTGATGAAAGTGGCAGATCGCGATCGCGAGAGCGTCGGCCGCGTCGTGCGGTGTCGGGATCGATTTCATCCGCAACAGTATCTTCACCATCTGCTGCACCTGTTGTTTTTCGGCATTGCCGTGACCGACGACGGTTTGTTTTATCAGTCTCGGGGCATATTCCGCTATCGCCATTCCACGTTGCTCCGCGAGCAGCAGCATCAGGCCCCGAACCTGCCCGAGTTTAAGTGCGACACCGACATTCACAGCGTAAAAAGTATCCTCGACCGACAAAACGTCTGGGGAATGTAACGCCATCAGATCAGCAACGCCGTTGTAAATGTTAAGCAGACGTTTCGAGAACGCGTCCTTCGTGTCCGATTTTACAGTGCCAAAATCGACGAGCGAATACTTTAGACCGCTGCCCTCGACGACACCCCAGCCGAGAGTTTCACTGCCGGGATCAATTCCTAAAACACGCATTTTTCTTTTATCGAAGCTGAGATTAGAACAAGATACTTCAAAATTTTGCTTTAAGGCAAGTATTGCGAACACTTTCGTTTAACTGCATAGGATGCAGTGCGGGCCGCTTTCTTAAAGTTGTAAACGCAGCGTAATACTCTTATTATCAGTCTTTACGCGTTACGGGCTAATTTGCAAATGGACAATCTATCTTCCGGTTCAGCTGTTTTGGAATCTGTGCGGGCATTGCTCGCGCAGTCGATCGA
>JBBRUA010000313.1:0-3947 GCA_038248245.1 Pyrinomonadales bacterium
GCAAAGCTGACGTTGCCCGACGTCAGTCCTGCAACGTCCGCCGCGGTCGCATCGGTGACGGCTATGTCGGCCTCGCCGCGGCCCTGCATTTCGGCGGTAGCAACGTCGTAGCTGAGTTTCGCCGATGTTGCCGAAACGGTACATGGCGATTGATAACCGACGACCGTCGGGATCAAACCCCAGCCCATCGCGGTGACCTGATCGATCCAAGCCGTATTTAACGGTTGGGCGGCGCATGCCCGATTGCGTCCGCTGAAGTAGATATTTGAGTCGTACATCGGCGATGCGTTCCACCAAATCTGCATCTGAGCGACGGTGCCGGCCTGGCATTTGTCGAAGCCGCGTTGAAGGCTCGTTCGCGTGTTCCCGCCGGGAGGCAATGCGAAAAGCGGCGTTTTTCGGGCTTCGCTGCGGGCGTTTGAGCGATCGATCTCTGTAAGCTGCTGAACCGCAGGCGGCGTCACATCTTTGCCACCAACGAAAATGCGAGTTTCCTGAATACAGCCGGTTTTGTCGCCGTAGCAATTGCCTTCTGTTCGGAGCGTCCATTTTCCGGAGACGATGTCTGCACTGAGCTCTTTATGCGTATTCAGATCGACGGAGCGTTCGACAAAGTTCCAGTTCGTACCGCCGTCGGTTGACGAGTAAATGACCTTGCCCGAGAAATTTGAGCTCGTTTGTAATTCGATCGTCAGTCGCATTTCCGCCGAAGAGGGAAATGAGAGACGTGCATTTTCGAGGTTGGTTTCGGTTAGATCTTTTGGATCTATTCCGACCGCGATCACGGCCCAGGTGTTTCCGCCGTCGATAGTTTTTCTGATCTCGAGACCAGACGTCCGGCTGTCTGCGAGTAAGATCCATCCGTTGCTGGAACCGTCAAACGCGACCTGGACGATCTTTGACGCTGACGCTTTTCCGGTTGTTAGTTCGACCCAGTTCTCGCCGTCATTATTGCTGCGAAATACAGAGCCGCGGGTGAACGCGATCGCGGCGTTTCGGTCCAATGACTCAATTCCGACGATCTGCGACGCACTTGGAGCCTGTGCGAGCGTGGGAACTAAGAATGAGAAAAGTACAAAAACGACTGGAAGGATTATTTTCATGGCAACACCTTGTTTTGTCTATGAGCAGAGATTATGGATTTCAATTTAAGTATAACCGATTCGGATGTCGCGCGCCAAGAAAAAAAGACCGGTTGAAATGGAGGCTTCAACCGGTCTTTTAGGTCCGCCCCCAGTGGGCGTTTCGAACTATCTCTTATTTCGGTCCGCCGGCGAGTTTGCCGATGAGCGAGAAGAGCGGTAAGTACATCGAGATGACGATCGAACCGATAGTGATACCAAGGAAGGCGATCAGGACCGGCTCCATCAAGCCGAGCAGGTCGGCAATTGCCGTGTCCACTTCTTCTTCGTAAAAGTCGGCGATCTTGCCGAGCATGGCGTCGAGGGCACCTGTCTGTTCACCGACACCGATCATCTGCCCGACCATGTGTGGGAAGACGCCTGTTGCCTTGAGCGGATCGACGAAATTTTCGCCGCGTTCGACACCGGCACGGACCTTGAGAATTGCGTCTTCGATAATGACGTTGCCTGCCGTCTTAGCCGTGATGTCCAATGATTGCAGGATCGGAACACCGGACGAAAGCAGCGTCGAGAGAATTCGCGAGAACCTGGCAACGGCGACTTTTCGCAGGATGCTGCCGATGATCGGCATTTTCAGCATTAGCGCGTCGAGCTGCCAACGGCCCTTCGGTGTCTTGTAGTAAAAGCTGATACCGACGGCACTGCCGATAAGGATGATGAGAGTTGCGAGTCCGCCCCAGCCGGCAACGAATCCGCTTATCGCCATGACGATACGTGTCGGCAACGGAAGCAATTCACCCGGTCCGAGCAGGCCTAAAAAGATCTGCTGGAACTGCGGGATAACCACGACCATGATGATCGCGATGGCTCCGATCGCGACCGCGATAACGGCTGCCGGATAGATCGATGCCGAAACGATACTGCGTTTCAATTTGACCACCTTTTCAATGAGTGTCGCGAGACGCTGCAGGATCAGATCGAGCACACCACCCGTTTCACCGGCCTCGACCATGTGCGTGTAGAGTTTATCGAAAACTTTCGGGTGCTTATCGAGAGCTGCGTAAAGCGTTGTGCCTTCCTCGACGCTCTGACGAACCTGCCGCAACACGTCCTTGAAATAGGCGTTCTGCTGCTGTTCGCCGAGAATGTCGATACACTGCACGAGCGGCAGACCGGCATCGATCATAACGGAGAACTGTCGTGTGAAAACAGCGAGTTCCTTGGCCTTCACATTTTTACGGCGGCCGAGTTTTGGGATCGAGATCTCGCGGCCCTTTTCCTTGGCGTGCGACATCACGATCTGTTCGCGCCGCAGAAGTGCGCGCAACTCGTCCTGAGTGGCGGCTTCGCGGTCACCTGAGACCAGTTCGTTGAGGCGGTTTCTACCCTTGAAAGCAAATGTAGGCATGGTTAACTCCAATTAAGAATCGAAAACTGAGAATTGTGATGAGCAGTTGAATTGGTTGGCCGGTCTCCTCGAAGACCGACTTTTCCGCTCTTCATTTAGGGTCGTTGGCCGATACTGCGGCCTTGGGCATAGGGACTGCCGGCAGCTTTTGGGGGCATTCCGGGCCGAACCTGACCGCCATATGCCTGATTGAGTCCGCTGCCGCGCTCGATCAGTTCCTTCAGTTCATCCGCATTGGACGACCGTTGAATTGCGACATCGAGCGTGATCTGCTTTTTGTGAACCAATGAGGCGAGAGCCTGATTGAATGTCTGCATCCCGAATTTGTCTTGACCGGTCTGCATCATCGAGTAGATCTGGTGGATCTTGTCTTCGCGGATCAGGTTACGGATAGCGGGATTCGGGATCAGGATCTCAAGAGCCATCGCACGGCCGTTGCCGGCTGAATTCGGCAAGAGCGATTGACACATGATCCCTTCAAGAACAAGCGATAGCTGTGTGCGAACCTGCGACTGCTGGGCCGAAGGGAAAACGTCGATGATACGGTTGATCGTCGAATACGCTGAGTTAGTGTGAAGCGTGGCAAAGGTCAAGTGGCCTGTTTCTGCGATTCGCAGTGCCATCTCGATCGTTTCGAGATCACGCATTTCGCCGACGAGTACGACGTCCGGATCCTGGCGAAGGGCAGTTCGCAGGGCGGCTCCGAACGAGTGTGTGTCGGCGGCGACCTCGCGTTGATTGATGACACAATTCTTGTGATTGTGCAGAAACTCGATCGGATCTTCGATAGTCAAAATATGGTCGTGGCGTTCCATATTGATCTTATCGATCATCGATGCGAGCGTTGTCGATTTACCAGAACCGGTCGGCCCGGTCACGAGTACGAGTCCACGCGGTTTTTTGCAGAGATCTGTCACGATCTGCGGCAGGCCGAGTGCCTCAAATGTTTTGATCTCGTACGGGATCGATCGGAAAACTGCACCGACCGCACCTTTCTGGTTAAAAAGATTGGCACGAAAACGGGACATTCCTTTGAGGCCGAAAGAGAAATCAAGCTCGAGGTTTTCTTCGAATCGGTGCTTTTGGGCATCGGTCAGGACCGAATAAGCGAGCCGTTTCGTATCTGAAGCCGTGAAGGCGTTGAAGCCGGTGAGCGGCGATAGGTGGCCGTGAACACGGACCTGCGGAGGTGAGTTTGTCGACAGGTGAAGATCCGACCCGCCGGCGTCGGTCATTTTCCTGAGCAGGTCGGGCAGTGTGACCTGCGATTCGACAGAGGTTTGGTTTTCGTAGCTCATAAATTTAGCGGTAAACTTTCGGTCGATTATTCCTTGGTCGCTGCACGCTCGGTACCGCGTACACGATTTTGAAGCGAATCAAGAACCTTTTCCGATTCCTGCGCGAGACGTTCCTGTTGGTCTACCGACGAATTGGTTGCGACATTGTAGATGCGGCCA
>JBBRUA010000314.1:0-3928 GCA_038248245.1 Pyrinomonadales bacterium
AATCCGAAGCGCGAGGTTCGGTACACCGATGAAAAAGGGCGGCCGGTCTCGACGCGGAAGTTGTTAAAAACAGACGTCACCCATGATCTGCCGGCGCTCATCAAAAAGGGCAAAAGCGTCGAATCCGTAGCCGACGTTCTGGTCAAAGGCGACCCGGAGATCGACATCGAGTCGTTCGGGATGTTCCTGACCGATATGTCACACGTGTACGTGACGACGAAAGGAATTATTCATCTCGTCGAGGAGATCGAGGTCGTATACAACGCCGACGGCACGGTCAGAAAGCGCCAGCCGCGACGCAAAGAGCCGCAGAATATGAATGGCGAGTTCCCAATGCGATGGACCGGCAAGTTCATCAAGAAAGACGAGGCCGCTCACCGCTTCGTTTTTACGAATAAAAAGCAGCTCGTCCACATCAACGGCCTGACATTCGATTTCCTCTACGAAATGGCAAAGGAACTCGACGAAAAAAACTCGCTATTGCTTGTTCGCGGCGGCGAAAAAGGCGACGAACCGCTGGTGATGAACCGAGGCGGAAAACCCTACAACGCATTCCTCGAAGGTCGCATTAAGGACGATTCGTACTGCCTCATCCTGCACCTTTCGAATATGGAACTAAAGAAACCAAAGTCTGTCACCGAATAGGGATCAATAACGCGAGGAGCACATCGGTCACGACCCTACTGCCGGTGAAGTTGTTAAAGGAGTAGCGCTCCCGCTCGGCGTGTATGGAGACTCCGCTCTGATGTATTTTATTGGGTCAAAGGAATCTCACAATCGCAGGTCTGACCCTGTTCTTTTCTAAACACATGTCAATCAACTTTGCAAGTTTTTCTTCATTTCAAATACCTGTATGGAACCGTAGTAGTTAAGGGATGGGAAAGTATCGAGGATTCGGCCGTCGATTCGAATAGCCGATTTGAGGGCATTATCGGGAAAGCCAAGGGTTTGAATGAGATTTACGAAAGGGAGAGAGAAAGATTTGGTTTGAAAACTTCCGAATGGCGAGGCAAATTGTTTCAGTTCGATGTCCGTCAATGGTCTTTCGTACGGCGAAACGTCGGGAGATTGATATGGGATCAGGCCTCTCAGAAACTTGATCACTTTTGAATTCCTGACTGGCTCGAAGAAAATTGCCCGTCCACCGTCCTTCAATACCCGAAAAACTTCGCTCGATGCGAGGGAAAGGTCGAGATGGTGCAGAATAGCCATCCCAAATACGACGTCAATGGAATCGTCCTCGATAGGCAATTCATGGGCCGATCCTACCTTGAAGTCGTAGTCCGTAAATCCGTGCAGGATCATCCGGCGATTTGCTAGATGTATTAGTTCGGGCGATATATCGACGCCGATGGGTTTTCCTCCGTGCGTCGCGATGAGAGCGCTGTTCTCGCCAGCTCCGCAACCATAATCAAGCACGTCCAACCCCGTAACATCGCCAAGCAGATGATAGGCGTATTCAAGCGGGAATGGAGTGTTTGCGGGTGGCCGCCGATAGCGCTCAATGATCGACTCAGACAGTCTGAGTTCGTCGTTTTCGCGCCTTTTAGCCTCAGAATCGCTTCGCTCTACCTCGACCCGTTCCCAAGTCGCTATGTCGTTTCGTTCGGTCGTTGAAGTTTTATTGCTCATACGATTCTTACAGATTCAATAACTGGCTTTTCCCCGAATTTTCGGGGGTCAGACCTGCGATTTTGCGATCTCTCTTCAACACGCGAGCTTTTCTCTCGGCCTCGACCTCGATTCGTGCTTTCCGATTCCGTATTACCGGAATTGTACCAAAATGAACCGCTAAATCGCACGAAATCGTTTCATCTGTCGTTTCGGCCACCGCGATCTCCAATTTCCCGTCGTCACACTTGGCACTTTTATACTGACAACCTTTCGTTGATGGTGTAACATTTTTCTGCAAAGAGGAAGGTTTCGACAATGCTGAATCTTGATTTCGACAAAAAGAAATTTACGTGCAAATTCGATTACTGCATCGGGAAGTCGCCGGACCTTGCCGATCCGTCTTTGCATGTGAAATCGCAGGATTATAAACGCCGCGTCAGTGGCGCGATGAAGGCGATCTCGGCGGAGGATGCGTTCCGTCTGCCGAAGGCTCGCGGGTATTATGTCACCCGCAAATACGACGGCGAGAACGCGATGCTTTTCTTTGACGGCGAGAAGATGATCTCCGTCAATCCGGGCGGCACGGTGCGGGTCGGACTTCCCTGCTTTGAGGAGGCGGCCGAACTTTTGAAAAAGGCGAAGGTTGGATCTTGCATTCTCGGTGCCGAAATTTACGTTAAAGACGACGCGACAAAGGCGAATCTCGTTCAGCAGGTCGTACGCGTTCTGCGTTCTCCGGCCTCGAAAGAACAACTCGAAAAGCTGGGCCTTGCCGTTTTTGACATTATTGAGGTCGATGAGGAAGCGGTCGATGGCACGGCGAAGGTTTTTACACTTTTGGACAAATGGTTCGCCAAAGGAAAGCAGGTCCACGTCGTCGAAAATCATAAGACGGACAAGGTCGGTGCGGTGATGGAGTATTTCACCGATTGGGTCGTCGGTCAGGGAGCCGAGGGCGTCGTCGTCCGTCACGATCAGGCCGGCTGGTACAAAATAAAGCTCCGGCACAACCTCGATGTCGCCATCATCGGTTATTCGGAGGGGCAAGACGCCCGAAAAGGCCTGCTTCACGATCTGTTGGTTGCGGTGATGCGTTCGGACGGGACGTTTCACGAATTCACGCGGGTTGGCGGCGGTTTCACGGAGGACGAACGCAAGACGATCGCGGCAGATCTTAAAAAACGGATCGTTCCGTCGGATTACGTTGCCGTCAATAACGATTATGTCGCCTACGAAATGATCAAGCCCGGCCCGGTGATCGAGATCTCGTGCCTCGACATGATCGCCGAGCGAGCCCGCGGCGGACCGGTCAAACGGATGGTCCTCGATTGGGACGGCAAACGCTATTCCGCCCTGCTCCGAATGCCGCTGGTGAGCGTCATCTCGCCGCAATTCATCCGCATCCGCGACGATAAGGAAGCGGTGGTTGACGATGTGAATATCAGACAAGTCAGCGATCTCGCTACGGTGCCCGAAGCGGACAAAAGCGCCCACGCCGACGATGATCCGGCCAGCGAAATACTCGAACGCACCGTTTACACAAAGGTCATGAAGGGCAACACGATGGTCAGAAAGCTGCTCCTGTGGAAGACCAACAAGACCGACCGCTCCGACTTCCCCGGCTTCGTCGTCTATCTCACCGATTTCAGCCCAAACCGCGCCAATCCGCTCGAGCGTGACATCAAGATCTCGAACAACGAACGCAAAGCCAAACAAATGTTCGACGAACTCGCGAGGAAGAATTTCATTACCGGTTGGGAGAAGGTGAGTTAGCTAAATACCTTTGCTGCAACCGCCGCCGCAGGTCGTTTCTCGGCATCCGCAGGCGGCGTCGCTCTCGGCACTCGCCAGTCTCTTTCGGACATCGGCCAGACCATCGCGGAGAACTTCGGCGTGGTCGTTGAAGACGGGGTTAGTTTTTTGGGTTAGATATAAGGGAATTTTAGCCTTTGGATTGTGATATTATCCATTTAGGAGTTGCCAGTATGAATACAAGTTTTGCGAGCGTTGTCGATGAAGTTCGAGAGCTTTCCGTTGAGGAGAAACGGGAGTTGATCGACGTACTCGAACAATCGCTTATCGACGAACGTCGAGAAGAAATATTTGATAGCGGAGAAAGTGTGAGGCGGGCATTTGATAACGGCAAGTTAAGTGTCTATACAACCGGTGATGACCTATTGAGATCGTTAAATGATTAAGGTTGCCTACGACTCGTCGTTCAAGCGGTCTTATAAGCGAAAGGTCGCGGCCGGTTCGGAGCGTGAGTTGAAATTCCGTTCAAAACTTGAAGCGTTTATGAACGATCTCTTCGACA
>JBBRUA010000315.1:0-3927 GCA_038248245.1 Pyrinomonadales bacterium
GCTTGTATCTGAACTCCACCGCAATTCTGAAAACCTAGATAGGATTTCAGCTTTGGTTTCACCGCTCGACACATTAGGGCGCACTGACAAGGCACCCGTCCACGTCAGATCGGTTGGCTCGCTCAGAGCTGACTCGTTTTTTTCGCGGAAATAGAAGAGAAAGATGATCCACGTCAGCAGCGTCGTAAAGGCAAGTAAAACGATCGAATAAAATGCGAAGGCCTCCTGCGGCCTTCCGATACCGAGGAAATTATTATAGAGCCATTTTGCACCGTCGATCAGGCTGGAGTAATTAGCGATGGCGGCAAGAATAACCACCGCATGGACGGCGATAATGATCGCGGTCTTATATTTCTCAAACGCCTCACCGCGGGCGATGCCACGCCAGATCCAAACGCTGAAACACGCGATCAGCATCGTTCCCAGAGTGATAAAAGCCGTTTCTTTCGTTGCGAAGATTAGTGCCGTTGATGCGGAAGCAAGTAAAAGATAGACTGGACGGCCATTATCCCAGTCGCGGATCATCCGTACGACCAAGTACACCAGAACAGACTCGACGAGAAAAAATACGATACGCAGTGCCCACAACGCCACGGTGTTCTCACCGCCTAAAATGCTTGCCAGAGATAGAGCCGAAGGCAGGAAACAAACGAACAGCAGAAGCACCATCCAGGCGGTCGCAAAAATCCCGGCTTTGCGCTTTTCGATGAAAAACACCACCGACAGAACGATCGCCAGGCTCAGAAATACGAAAAATATCTCGTGAATAAAATAGCGAGAGATGTAGACCATTCCCGGCGAGAGAGCGAGAAAAAATGCCGCCGCGAGGCTGCCGACCGTGCCGATATAACGGCGTAGGAAAAAGGTCAGAACGACGATCAGGACGCCGAATATCGCCACACTCGCACGAACCGGAATCGTTTCAAGGTCAAAAACCTTCGTAAATGCTAGCGTTATGTAATACAGCGTCGGGCCGTGATAATTCGCGGGGTCATATTTATAAACGCCATCGCGAAACAGCGTGGTCAGAAAGAACCCGTTTACTCCCTCGTCGTGGTGAAGCGGTTTGAGCGCGAGCGAAAAAAATCGGAGAAACGTCGCCGTTGCCGTCACAAAAATGCAACTCGCGAGCCACACGGGGTCAAACGACCGATTTCCTCGTGCCAACCCCGATTCCGCGTCTGATCCGTGTTTTTCTGTGTTCATCAGTGGACTATTTGATCTTATAAACCCGATACTGTCCTGATTCCGCTATCACGGGATATTTTTTGAAGAATTCTTCGTTCGCAATGAGCGAGGTTCGCTCTTCAGGCGAGATTAGGACATATTCTATCTCATCTTTTTTAAGCAGAATATCAGCGACGCCGTCTCCTGCGTAGATGCGTTTGAGGTTTTCCTCACGCGGCAAATAATCGATGCCGTGCGAAGAAAGATGGCCGATGTAACGCATAAAAGAACGGCGCCCAGACAGAACTACAGCCGAATTATAGGTTGGTGCGTTCAGGAACAATGAATCGGGCGGCGTTTTCGCCTTGATTTGGGCTGCGATCCGGATCGCATCAGTATCGAAAACCTTGATCTTATTCTGCCCCGACGCCGTTCTCCACACGTCGAGCATTCCCGAGAGGATCAGGATCGTAAATCCGATCCCGGCAAAAACTTTCCAGATACGGTTCTCTTGCCACGCCCAAGCTATCCCGTACGCGACAATCGGTAGCGAACCAACGAACCAGTAGATCAAAACCTTAATATTGTCCCATTCCCATGGTGCGAGCTTGGCAACGTTTGAGACAACGAAGAGAAAAATAAATGGAACATAGAAGAGCAAAAGGTCTTTGGCGTTCGGTCTTTGGTCTTTCGTCTTAATTGTCTCCATGCCTCCGAGTCTCTGTGGTGAAAAAAGAAGAAAAACGCCGCCGATCAGGACCGGAATAACAATTCCGGTATTTTTGATCCAAAACCAAAACACATTCGCATCGCCCTTGTCCCAGCCGAAGTGCCAGCCAAAAAATTTACTCGTCTCTGTCGCTGTTCCCGACATCGTCCAGATCAATTCCGGAACCGCGATCACCGAGACGCCGACGCCGAAGGCGATCCATTCGCGCCAGCGTTCGGGCCGGAAAACAAAGAGAAACCCAGTGACCACAAACAAAACCGCGAGACTATGAAGATGAATAAGCGGCAGTGTCCCGGCAAGCAGGCCGACCAGAAAGGGAGAAACAGAGAGAGGAAAAAATGGAGATTTGGGCTTTATCTCCGTTCTATCTTCGGTGGTAAATACCTTCCACAAATATCCGAGCACCACAACGGTCAACGGCATGCCGAGCAACACGCTTCGCTGTGTTATGAACAAAACGACCATCGAATTGCCCCAACGAAAATGTTCGCCGATCGTGTAATCGCGTGGCAGTGTCCAAAGAAATGTCCAAACGCTATTACCCTGTTCCCAAGCATCTTTAAGAAACCAGATAAAACCGAGTCCGCCGCTAAAAAATAACAAAACCGGTGCGATACGTCCGGCGAGTTTGCTGCCCGTCAGCTTTGCGCAAAAGCGTTCGAGGATCACGAGCAGCGAAAACGCCCACGATACATTTTGCAAAAACATCGCGTCCTTAACATCCGCACCGAACCGCATAAAACAAGCGGTCAGAAAATCGGCGATGAACGGATACGAAAATCTCGCACCGGAGAATGATGGATTTTGGGGTGGAAAGTTATTGCCGTCAGTAAAACTAAAAATCGCACCGAGGTGGAACGGCAGATCGCCGAGGTTATTAGAGCCGCCGGTGAAAATTCCCTGGCTCGTTTCATACATCGTCTGACCAAAGAATAACCAGAAAACAAGAAGAAAAAACGCGTAGTACGCGAGACTCGAAAAGCGTTGCAACGTTCCACCCTGGAATTTACCTTTCGCCCTCGCCCAATCGTGTTTGAGCTTCGATCGGCGTCCGCGGTCTACGAACAGCAATAGCGGCAGAAACGTGACGGCGAGGGCAATCAGAACTGTCGCTATAGTAAATCCGAACATCAACGCGAGAACAAAAGCGACAAGTCCAAAGACCGCTGCCCCGATGATGTTGCCGACGGCAAGGCGCCACATAAACCTCTCATCGTTAGCGACGAGGTAGGTGAGCGACATGCCCCCGAACGCGATGAGTGCCAAAATTAGGAACGAAATCAACATAAAGAGCGTCGAACTTTTAGATAAGTTACTGCAAATCGTACGTAAAGCACAATGAAGACAGCGTGATCGCCGCGTTAGGAAACCCGGAGAGGTAAGACAGAGGTCGTAACAGACTGCGTCAAAAGAATATTTTGCGATCGTCCGCGAAGCACGGACTGGCTCAGGGGATTAACGATATTCCATCATACGCTCGACGTACTTTGCGATAACGTCGGCCTCGAGGTTAACGGCGTCACCGGGTTTGAGGGACGAGAGATTTGTCATTTCCCATGTTTTTGGAATGAGGGCAAGGTCGAATTGATTTTCATTCAGAGCGGCGACGGTCAAAGAGATGCCCTCGACGGAAACAGAACCTTTGAAGACAAGATATTTGCCGAATTCTTCGGGGAATCGGATCCGCACCGTCCAAAAATCGCCTTCCTGCGTTGCCGAAACAAATTCGCCCCGTCCGTCGACGTGTCCCTGAACGATGTGGCCGCCGAGGCGTGTCGATGGCGTGACAGCTCGTTCGAGATTGACAGGCGAACCGGCTAACAGCCATCCGAGCGTAGTACGATCAAGCGTTTCGGGTGAAGCATCGGCAGCGAACGATGTCGGCGTAACATCGAGTGCGGTCAAGCAAACGCCGTTGACGGCGATCGAATCGCCGTTGCTGACATCCGCCGTAACGATCTTTGCCGCGACGGTGATGCGCGAGCCTGCCGTGTGCGTTTCGACCGATGTGATCTCGCCTAATTCTTCTA
>JBBRUA010000316.1:0-3910 GCA_038248245.1 Pyrinomonadales bacterium
ACACCGGCCCAACCTCTTTGGGGAACCGTCTGTACTTCGTGATCAGCAAATTCCCGGGCAAAGCGGCGGTCGATGCATTCGTCGAGCAATATCCTCACGCGGCAAGTCTCTCCATTTCGACCTCGGCCTGCTTCAAATATTCGATTACTTGTTCGCGCGTTACTGTCGGGAATCCGTCTATAAAATCATCGACAGTATCACCGGCAGTCAAAAAATCGATAAGCGTCTGGATCGGAACCCGCGTTCCGGTAAATACCGGCGTTCCGCCCATCACGTCGCCGGAAATTGAAACCACCTGATTACTCATAGCAATACTTTAAGCCAAATCCTGATCAAATCAAAGGGTTTTGATCGAAAAAACCCCCGCCGATTGCTCGGCGAGGCTTTTGCTGGTTTCTGACTACTGGCTTCTAGCTACCTGCTACTATTCCGCCACTGCCATGTCTTTGTCTGCTTTCTTCTCACGCTTGAGGCCGCCGATCTGGACCATTGGTTCGGCTTTGATCTGGGCTTTGTCCATGACCATTTGCTGGTAGAGTTTACGCATCATCTGCATTTCCTCGGCAGCTGTTTTCGGGCCTTCCATGTCCGGTTTGTTGGGACGCGAAAGATCGGTTTCGTTGAGGATCAGGCTGTGCGAGCTATCGCCCATTTCGACATTTTTTCCGCGGGCGAAAACGTCGTGACGGCCGTGCTCTTTGTACCATTGAGCGACGGTTGCATTTTGGTGCATGTGCTCGATGATGTTACGCCATCCGATGCCGGTGTTATATGCACAGAACGAAATTTCGCCTTCCTGTGTGCCGTAAGGGATGATGCACATTTCGGTACGGCGGAAATCGTAGTTGAACAGATCCTGGAACCACATACCTGCGATAAACAGGAAGTTCCAAGGGTCCTGACGACGTTTCTCGATGTCTTCGGCAGTGCGATCGCCGCCGACCTTACCGTAATCTTTGCCCGAAAGGCCGAAAGATTTATCGAATTTCTTAAGTATACCGCCAAGCGTCAAACTTTTCGGTGCACCGTACGGATTGTAATTCTTAAGAAGTGCGAGGCCCATCATGATGTTCGAGAACCACTTGCCGCGGTTAGTATCGGTGATGTGCTGCATGTCTTTGACGAGGCCCGGGATCGAAAGGAACTGCGGCACAGGTGCCATTTCCTTCGTTTCCTTGTTGACCATCACAGCCGTGCCAACACCGCAGTTCGGGTGGCAGCCGCATGAAACCTGGCCCCAATCGCTCTCAGGTCCGTGAACCACGTCAGCGAAATCCGCGAACGCTCCCATTAAGCTGAGCGGGAACCAATCGCGTGTCGGTTCGGTAATTCCCACCTGATCCTGCACGTCATGTGCGAGGTGAGCGAGCGTGTAACGCTGCTGCAGACGGCGATTCTCCGTGATCAGTTCGTCGCGGCCCGTGAACGACACCGGCTGGAATGCGATGAACGAGATCTTCTTCGGATTCTCGAGAGCAAAGCGAATGATCGTACCGACCTGATCGTTATTAACGCCATTCACAAGCGTTGTGACCAGGATGATGTCAACGCCGGCTTCGTGCAAGTTGTTGATCGCACGGAGTTTGACGTCGAACAAGTTACCGATCTGGCGATGCGAGTTAGCATCGTTGCCGATACCGTCGAACTGCAAATATACGAACCGAAGACCGGCTTCGGCAGCTTCTTTACAAAATTCTTTCGATTTAGCGAACTCAATTCCGTTGGTCGCGGCCTGAACCGAGTTATAACCAACCTTTCGTGCATAACGCACCGCATCTAAGAAGTAAGGCGACAATGTCGGTTCACCGCCCGAATACTGCACCGACATCTGACGACGCGGTTTGATCTGGATCGCATTGTCGAGGATCTCGGAAACGTCTTCCATGCTTAATTCATGAACGAAACCGACTTGGTTCGCGTCCATAAAGCACGGATCGCACATCATATTGCAACGATTCGTTAAATCAACAGTCAAAACCGCTCCGCGGCCATACTTGACCGACGACGTGCCGTGATTGTGCAGTTTCTCGTCATTATGCGACTCAATGTCGCGGCCAGGGAAAAGGTTTTCGATATGCTGCAAAAATTTTGCATCGATCGCCATCATGTCTTCGAAATGACCATGCGTCGGACAATCCTTGATCATCCAAACTTGATTATCTCGCTCGATGATCTGCGCCTTAATCTCGCCGACCTTTTCATTGATCAGCATCGAAACTTCCTTATCACCCGACAAGATCGATTCACGCGCCTCAATAACACAGTTCGGACAAAGCGAATCCGTCATACGCGGAAAACCCAGCGTCGGCTTCGATTTCTGCCAAGATTTAAGCAACGGCTTATCTGACCATTTAGGAATAAACGATGCGTTCGGCTTGAACTGATTGACCGACCGCACCGCGTTAAAAACGCCGCTCGCGACATACGTCAATCCTTTCTCAAAATGCTTTACAGGTCTCATAATATTAATATCTCCAAAATAAAAAATCTTGTCGGTTGTCGGCACTTAAATCTTCATTTGGATGATAATGCCGACTTGCCCTAATCCTTAGGCTATAAAGCAAGCACTATGCCATCGATTCACTGGACATCCTGAACGTTTCACTCATCGTTCGATTGGCCTAACCTATTTAGATTCAATGGAATACGGCGAGTCACCGATCTACCGGCACATGTGCCATTTGTGACATTTCGATACACATCACGGCACGTGAGCCCAAAAGTCCTTAATTGATACAGCATTTTCAGAATAGTCTCCAGATGGTAGGAATTGGAATGCTTTTTTTGAGACCAGACCAATTAGACGGAAATGCACTCATATTTAGATCATTAGTTAGGTCTCCGGTCGAAGGCAATACGGAGGCTTCGATTATCGTCGATCTTAAATTTCACATTAAGCACAGCACAATAAGCGCCGCAGTCATCTATAACTTTAATAATATTGTCAGAACTAGCTGCAAATACAGAGCTTACGAGCCTTGTAATCAGCGCTTTACAAGTGTTTTTTGATATGTTATCGTTCTAACACTTCGACGTTTGACCGACGTTGAATATATACGAACTATCGATAAATAAATCGGCGATCGTTTCCGACGAGGCTTCGGTTTATAACTGTTATGGCGATAAGATTTGGCACATCTGGCTGGCGAGCTGTTATAGCTGACGAATTCACCTTCGACAACGTGAGCCTCGTGACGAATTCTATCTGTAGTTATTTGACATCTGAAACCAATAACACACTGATCATCGGGCAAGACTCGAGGTTCATGGGAGAGAAATTCGCCGGGGTGGCAGCCGACATCGCCGTCGCGAAAGGGTTTAGAGTGCTTAAAAGTGGAGGTCCGACTCCTACACCGACGATCTCACACGCGATTCGTTCGCAGAACGCTGCGGGTGGAATAAATTTTACGGCTTCACACAATCCACCCGAATATCAGGGCATCAAGTTTTCTACGGCGGACGGCGCCCCGGCACTGCCTGAGGTTACGTCCAGATTGGAAGTAGGAATTATTGACAAGGTAACGCCACCTGACAAGGAAGGCGGATCCGTCGAGGATTTTGATCCGTGTCCGGCATATCTTGACGATTTGAAAACGAAGATTCGATTTGATGTGATCGCTGCCTCGAGGGGCCGTTATGCTTATGATCCGATCTACGGAACGTGTCGCGGATACCTCGATAAATGCTTGAGAGATCACAGTTTATACGTTGAAACGATCCACGACTGGCGCGACGTGACCTTTGGCGGACAGCCTCCGGAGCCCGGCGAGGAGCACCTCGATGAACTTCGTGAAAAGGTAAAAGCGAAAGGCTTAACATTAGGGTTAGCAACGGATGGCGACGGTGATCGATTTGGAGTGATCGATTCAAATGGCGACTTTATTACGCCAAACCGGCTTGTTGCGTTGCT
>JBBRUA010000317.1:0-3896 GCA_038248245.1 Pyrinomonadales bacterium
CAAGCAAAGAACACGATCTGTCTTTGGTACGATGGCGACGCTGAGGAAGCGGCGCGGTTTTATGCGGAGACGTTTCCGGATTCGCAGGTCACGGCGGTGCATAAGGCTCCGGGGGATTTTCCGGGCGGGAAAGGCGGGCAGGTTTTGAGGGGCAGCTTTGAGGCGTGATTGCGGTATAATGCTTTTATGAACGCAACTATCGAAACGAACGTTGTCACGCGCTCGGCAAAGGTTATGAGTGGTGCTGCGGTTTTTGCGGGAACGCGTGTTCCGGCTCAGAGCTTGCTTGATTACCTTGCCGGCGGCCACACGTTAGAGGAGTTTTTGGAAGACTTTCCGACCGTGAAACGCACACAGGCAGTTGGACTGCTTAGCGAACTAAGCCATTCATTCGAGTTAGCCCTGGAGAGATGAGAGTACTTATTGACGAATGCCTACCCAGGAAACTTAAGCGCGAACTCACCGATCATTTTGCACAGACCGTGCCCGAGGCTGGCTGGGCGGCAAAGCAAAACGGCGAGCTTCTCAGGCTTGCAGAGCAAGAATTCGACGTGCTTCTGACTAACGATCAAAACATGGAGCATCAACAGAATCTCAAACAATTTGACCTCGCCTTCGTCGTCTTGGTCGGTGCAACGAATGACATTAACGATCTGCGGCCATTAATGCCGTCGGTAATTGCCGCGCTCGATACAATCACGCCCGGCGAGATCGTTTACATCCGGTAACTCGAGTCGTCCCCCGTTTACCTGAATCGCCCTCCAACTCTAAAATAAATGCGAACACATCAGGAGAACGGACATGACGCAAGCAAAAAATACAATTTGTCTTTGGTACAATGGCGACGCTGAGGCGGCGGCGCGGTTTTATGCGCAAGTTTTTCCCGATCGTCGGTTGATTCGGTTCACAAGGCGCCGGGAGATTATCCGTCCGGGAAACAGGGTGACGTGTTGACGGTCGATTTTACGGTGATGGGAATTCCCTGCCTCGGGCGGCTGCGTTAAGTACATCCCCGGCTTCGATGGCAAGACTAGACGCCCTCGATTCCAATGACTGCTAAATCTTTTACATCACCCCGCAATAGCATGATAAAAAAGAAAAATAGCGTCACGCCTGCGATTCGATAGCTTTTTGGTCTTTCGGCGAATGGGTGGCTACGCGATTCTATGCCGCCCGATTCTTAGGTCTATTTGGCCGTTATCTTGAACTTGAAAGTTCCTTTCCACTCGTCTGCCTTCGTGCATTGTGTGACCGTAATTCGGTAGGTTCCGGCGACGGTGGGCGTGATCTCGTTTCGTGAGTGGCAGTCCGCGGCCATGTCCTGTTCGTAGTTCGAACCTTTTGGGCCGATGATCGTGAGCGAGATCGGATTTTTACCGACGTCTGAGGTCGTAATTGTTTGGTTCTTCCCAACACGGATCACGTAGGTCTTACTTGAGGCGTAACCATTCAGCTTGGAGGTTACAACCGTTTCGTGCGTTCCGCGGGGAAAATTGATGCTAGTCGGCTTCTGCCCGAATGTATCGGTCGCCGATATAACAAACAAAAAGGCTGCGAGTACGAGGGGTATAAATGTTTTCATATGTTTATTTTTTCGTGAAGGGCAACGCCGGCGGCTCTTCGCCTTCTTTTGGATAGTCTTTGCTCATGCCGGTGTAGATCAAGATGATCTTCTCGATCCAGGTTTTTGCCTCCGCATTCGACGGATCGTATTTTAAGGCTTTGCGATAGTCTCCCAAGGCGGAAGCGTACTGACGAGCCTCGGTCAGGGCGAATCCGCGTTTGAAGTATGCGTCGGAGAGTTTCTTCTTCGCAGCAGCGTCCGTGGCTTTCGCGGCAACGGCCTTTTCGCCCGCCGCGACAGCCGCGTCAAACTCGGCGGTGTCGATCGGATCGCCGCTTTGCGTCCATTTTTTCTTCTCGCCCGAAACCGCGCTAGTGGTCGTAGGCTTCTCGTTTTCCGACGCGTGAGCGATGACGGACTGCGGCGTCGCGGACGTATCTGCCACGCGCGAGTTAGCATTTGGCTGCACCTGTGTCGCGGCACTGCCGCAGGCCAGTGAAAATGCACAAAAAATCGTTACGGTTAATAGTTTCATTTGATTTATTTCTTATCGAGATACGGTCTCGACTGAACCACGTAGAGCTTATTGTTCAGAATGCCCCATTCGATGTCCTGCTGAATCTTGCCTCCGAAGGCGGCACGGATCCTGATCGCGGCGGTCGCCAGGCTACGTGCCTGCAGGTCCGTCAGAACCCGCTTTTTCGCTCCCGCACACTTATCGGCCGTTACTTTCAGATCGCCATTCTCATCAAAGGCAAGCGCGTTTTCCTGCTGCGAAAGAGTCATTACGACGACCGCATTCGATTTCGGATTAAATAATATCTGCTCCGGAATGCCGGCATTATCAACCACTTTCGAATTGTGACCACAGACCGCACTGATGTAAACCGCGTTGATATTACGCTCGTCGAACGGATCTTTCGTGATCATCACGCCACCTTTCTCCATATCGACGCCGGTCTGGACCAGGGCCGACATATAAACGTCCGTCTGGCTCACGTAGTTGCGGACGCGTGCCTCGTAGGCTTCGAATTTCCAAAGCGAACCCCAAACCTTCTTCACCGCCTCGACAAGTTTTTCTTCTTCGATGACGTTGGGAACGCTTGAATAGAGACCGGCTCCGCTAAAATTCGGCAGATCTTCGGAATTGGAAGAGCTACGAACGAAGACCGGTTTACCGCCAAGCTGCGTTTTCCAACGGCTGAGCAGCGACAATCGAAGCTCGTCATCGAATTTGCCGTTTTGGATCGAAGCACGAAACTCTTCAAGTTTCTTACGCCGGAACTTAGGGTTATGTACAAAATCGTTCTCGTCCATCAGGTCGAGAATGATTTTGTCGAAACCGTTGTCCTTCATAAACTTGTCGTACCAGTAAAACGGCACAGTGAAGCCGTCGGGAACGATAATTCCGGGAATCTTTTTGAAAAGCATTTCTCCAAGATTCGCTGATTTCGAGCCATACTTTATGCTATCTCCCTTTCGCATCGAGCCAAGCGGACCGAGCTTCGTTGTTTTCAAGTCCGACGGCGGAACTACTTCGTCCGGAGGCTTTGGCAGTTCATCGGTCTTTGTTACCCGGTCAAAACTATAGTCGGTGAGATTTGCTTCGAGCTTGATCCAATACGTGTCCAGGTCGCGGAAGAGCTTGTCGGCGTTCTTGATGTAAACATTTGGAATGTTCCATCCCTTGGCCAGAATGTTTACGTGCGAGAGCGGGCTCGACGGTTTGGCGACGATTATCCCGCGAACCGGCGGCAAGGTTAGGGGTAGTTCTTTCAGCACAATGATCTCGTTTTCACCGATCTCAACGGTGTCGTCGAGCTTGTCGATGATGTGCAGACGCCCGATCGCCTTGCCCGTATTGAGGGCGAGGTATGCCTGGTTGCGGTTCAGTTCGTCCTGAAGGATGCGGTCGATTCCGATGTCAGCCGAGACATCTTCCTGCCGGATCGAGTTGGGTTTGTAAAAAACCTTTTGGAAAAAACCTTTATTTATGGTCGTATTCGCAACTTTTATCATTTCGGCCGACGCCATGTCGCCTTCCCAAAGCTCCCACGTGAACTTCTCGACAGGACCTTGCCATGCAATGGTTCCGACAATATATCTCCGATCCTGGTCAACGTATATCGGTTTAAAGACGTCAGTTCCGCGCGGAATCAGATAGTTTGCGAGCAGAAAATCCTTGTGAAATCGGTATTTCTGCGAATTTACGAAGTAGATCTTGTTGCTGCTCTTACGGTCGATGACGAACATTGCGTGCGGCATCGCGTATGGCGTTCCGCGATGATAAACGCGGCCGATCGAGTCGAACTCTTTGCGCGACGTTAATTTC
>JBBRUA010000318.1:0-3891 GCA_038248245.1 Pyrinomonadales bacterium
AAGGCTCTTTGCGAATACCGTCGTACGGACAAAACCGCTAAGACCAATACCGAGGGCGATCATACCGATAAATAAAAATACGCCGACAGATCCGAAATGTAAAATATTTTTCGAAAAAGAAATCCGGCGTATATAAACGCCCTTTTTAGATGATTGCGATAAAAGAAAAGTGTACGACTTGTCGTTTTTCTGCATCGTGCTGTAAAAGCTCCTTTTAATGATTTCGCACTAAAACCGATGGTTTTAAGTGCGTGGAATCACGCAAGAATAGCCGCGAGCGACTAACGCGAAACCGAAAGAAGAGAGTGAGTTTAACAAACAAACTCTCGCTGGCGTGGGACGTCAACCGAATTAAAATTTCCAAATGCTAATGATTAGTTCAATATAAGGAATTACTATAAAAACATAAACCATCGATTAAGGCAAGTCAACAGACCGTTCTTAATCGATGGTTATAAAATCTGGGCGAAACAGCTAGCCTTTCAATTACGGACGTTTACGACTATTCTGCCAACCCTGATAAATCAGAAAGCCGACTCCGGCAAATACCGCTACGAAGGCGAGAACTATCAATATCTGAACTGCGGTTGTTAAAAAACCGATGAAGGCGGTTAACGTCTTAATGAAGGCAACAACCAAGGCGATTACGGCCAGAACGCCTCCCCATTTCGATGCGACTGCTAAGAATAACGGCATAATAAAACTCCTGCTACCGATATGATACCAAAATTAGCGCTCCCGCCAACTGCCAAATCGCGAACGTGTCGAAAAATCTTCTTCTGCACTATAGTTCCTCTGTCGCAGTTCGGGTTGGGTGAGAGCGAAACTCGTAGAAACATCAGCCTTGCCGGCAAATGTCACTTCCTGCTCCTTCGGTTTGAAAATATATCCGCGAAGAATATATGCCCCAAGTCCGATGAGGAGTACGGGCAATATCGCACGAAGCAAAAATCCAATGTTAAAGAATCGCTGAAGCAAGAACGCGGCACCGAGAACCGACAGTACGATGCCCCACAGTTTCGGGTTTCCGGCGAATCGCTTGACAAGAATGTCCTCGGCGACATCAGGGGTTACGCCGGCACGGATCGCAGAAGCCGTTCGCCATGCGTCGAGGGCGGCGAATGCCCACATTCCCATGAATCCGAAAACAAATAGCGGCCCCATACCGGTTGTCAAAACAGCCATCTGAAACAACCCTACGAATACAGCGAAGTAGACGATTGCCTTAGTCGTTTGGCCATTATAAGCAGCCCCAAGTCCGGGACAAAAGACTGACAAAAGGGTCGCAACAAAAGGGGAAGTGCGTTTTTTAACGAATGGAGCGTAGTTGGAATGATTCTGATTACGCAATAGATCAATACCGGAAACAATACAGTCCTGGCAATAAGGAAAACCCTTGATTCGGTGATCGCAAGCCGGGCAGAGCGGTTTGCCGCACCCGTTGCAATTCACCACCGCTCCGCTTTGAATGTGATAGGCACAATTCATTATTGCTTTTCCCCATTACTATCGACAAAGGTCGTTCCCGTCACCGGGTCCTGTTTCTGATTTTGATCCTGATCGATCGGATTGTTCCCGCTCCAGGCGTTTGTGCTCTGTTTGTATGTTTGTTCGGCCAATTCAAATCCCTGCCGGTAAACATTCGTTAGTGAACCATCCGCAGAAACGCTCTGGCTAAACATCATAAAAGCAACAAGCAACATCATTGCGACCGGTGCGAGCTGTGGCAGACCGATCGGGAATCGAAGGCCGCGAACCCATTCACCGACCTGTGAAGCCCAGGAGGCTTTCACTTCTTTTGCTACGGCAGTACCAATAGTTGACTGCAAAATCCTATCGTGAAGTCCGGCCGGCATCGCCAACTCTTCTGTTTTGTACGAATAGCACGCTGCAATCGAGCGGACGACCATGCCCGGCAAGTCTTCGCACGAACTGCACAGAACAGCGTGACGTTCCCACCGGTGAAAAACGTTTGCGGGCAGAAAACCGTCGAGATAATCGGTGAGATAACTCTCAAAATCTTCGCAGATCATCGCCGATTCAGGCATCGTCATCGAAAGAACGCGTGCCTCGAGACGAGTCATCGAAACTTTTGGAGCGGCAATGGAGTGACAGACATCGAGAGAGTCACGCACATCGTTAAGCAGAGAATGACAGAGCGGGCAGGCGAGAGCGTGGGATGCGACGGACTTTTGAACGGTCGACGCCAGAGCCTTATCCAGATAATCGGTCAACAGTTCTTCGAACTGCGAACAATTAATTAAGTTTTCCTGCTCCCTCATCATAAAATCTCTCAACCCCTGATTCTCTAACGCTCTCTTTCTTGACGCCTGTTGGCTCGGCATTTAATTCTCATCAGATCTTAAACTCACAGAATCATTCAAAAACTAGATCGTCACCACTCTCATCCGTCTCAATATTTTTGCCAATTCGATCCGACCCCGATTTATCCGCGATTTGACCGTCCCCTCAGGAATTTTCAATACATCGACGATCTCTTGATAAGTCAACTCCTCAATGTCTCTTAAGATCACGCACGTTCGCAGATCTTCGGGCAGTTTATCGATGCCTTCTTGCACCTGGCCCGCGAGTTCCTTGCGTTCCATTTCTTTGTGGGCGGATGTTCCGACCGCACGAAGGTGGTAACTATGATCATCGACGGCATCTGCCATCGAATTTTGCGGATTACGCTGCCGGTGCCGGTAATCGTCGATTATCAAATTGCGGGCGAGCCGCATTAGCCAATTAGAAAGATCTCCCTGTTTCGGATCGTACTGATCGAGCGTTCGATAAATACGAATAAAAACTTCCTGTGTCAGGTCTTCAGCAGCATCAGGACTGGAGGTGAAGCGGTAAGCCAGATTGAATATCCGCCGCGAATACGCGGACACAACATCCTCCCACGCCGTGCCGTCACCGGCCCGTGCTCTCCTTACGAGTTCCGCTCCATTAATTTCGGACACAGCCTTTAAAGCTTCCAAAATTGCCCCTCTCTCGAATCCACCAACTCATCAAGGCCCGAAACTCCGCCCTGTCAAGAAGTGGTTACGAAAGTCAAAAAACAAAAGTTCCAACAAAAGATAACAGACAATGCCGGCGTAAGGGAATATTCGAATAACGGAGTTCACCAGGGGTACACGAGAATTCTCCTCCGCAGTTCGGAGTAATGTGCAACCGCATTATCCATTTGTCTAGCAAACTGACTCTATTGCAGAGAAAAGCGATCTCGATGTCAAAAAAATTTACTTTGCTTTGAAGAAAAGTCGTTAAACTGTGAAGAAAAATCGTGTCTATATACAGTTTCGTCAGTCGTTTGTAGACTTCGAGCCGTAGTTTATAATGCTCAGTCTGATTTTGTCCAAGTTTTCAATTCTATTGGATAGAAAAGAAAGTTTTCTGTACACGATCGCTCATGCTTGGAGCAATCTAGATTGTCCTTTGTGTAGTTTTGATTGTCTTTTGTGTAACTCGGATCGATCTTTACCCATAATTTGTAGGCCTTTGAACAGAAAAAGTTGAATCGTCTAAGTTTTTTATCCCGCTTTAAGTGTCGTGGAATTGTTCTGCTTTGCAACGATTACGGTGGTTTAGGGTACTGGCAATTCATCAGACGTCCGACCTTCGTTGTGCCCTAAAAGAAATATATTGACTTGAAAGCCCCCACATCGTAAGGTATTGATCTTACGAATGCAAAGGGAAAGCTACTGAAGGTAAGCTCCGAGGTCTCGACAACCGAATACATGTCATTCGACATCTTAGGAAGAGTGACTCGGAGCAAGCAGACAACGGACGGGGTTGAATATGGCGGCGGGAGCGATCCTACGCGATGGATGACCTACACCTACAATCTCCGCGGAGCGATGGTCGAACAGCAATATCCTTCGGGTCGGG
>JBBRUA010000319.1:0-3873 GCA_038248245.1 Pyrinomonadales bacterium
ACCGGATCACACCATGAACACCACACCTATTTTGTTCGCCCGGTTTCCCCGCCAACCCTAATTTACGGAGAGAAAAATGTCGAACGAAGTAGTTAATGTTGACGGAGAAGATGTTGTTGTACGAGAAGATACCGCTAAAAAGCTTCGGGGAGTGCATTGGGCGTTGATATCGATCGGAGCGATGGTTTTGATTGCAGGGCTTTTATTCGTCTTGCTTTTCGCGGGAGCGGCTCTAGATGGTTCGGTTCAGAGTCCGTCACAATTGCAAAACTCGAACGCGAAGTAAAAATAAGTTTTGAAGGAGAAATAAATATGCTTTGGACGATCATATTAGTACTACTGGTTCTGTGGGCACTAGGATTCGGATTCGGGGGTGCCGCGGTTGGAAGCCTTATTCACATTTTGTTGGTTGTCGCAGTCGTTGTGCTGATCTTACAGCTCGTTCGCGGCAGTCGCGCCTAAATTAATTTTTAGCCAGGGACTCGATACTTAAAATAGATATAGTCAAAATCGAGCGACCAGCCTTTAGAGAAGTGGAAAAATTTCACTTCTCTTTTTTTGTGCGTCCGACCTTCAAAAAATTTAGAATCTTGCGAACGTTTTTGCGACATGCTACATTCACGGAAGTAATCCCTAATGCACGAAAACCATCACATGCGGTGCAGTTGGAGTAAATGCGAGATACCGGCAACCAAACACGTTAGGTTTGGTAATCGGACGTTTGGCGTCGTCGATATCTTGCCCGCGCCCGATCAGAGCTACACGGTCCTTCACCGTAATCTCTGCGAAAAGCACCTCGAAGACATCCGCGATCAATATCTGGATTTCCAGGTATTCGACATCGGCAAATGCCCGAGCTGTGATCTTGGCTAAGAATTCAGCAAACTTCAGATAGCTTTGAGAAATTTTTTTACGAATACCCTTGCCGGTGGTGTTTTCAAACCACCGGCTCAACTATTTTTATGACGACGATCGGCATTGACTTCGGAACTTCTAACTCGTTAGCAGCCTACGCGAAAGACGGAGTCGTAAGGTTCGTACGATTTCCGGATGGCAAGACATCAAATCCAACAATCCTTTATTTTCCGCCGATAGGAAAAGGGTACTCAGTTGGGAACGAAGGCATTGACCGCCACTTTGACGATCTGGAGAACGAGAAAGGTGCGGGCAGGTTGATGTTCAGCATCAAATCGCTTTTACAGGATCCGAAATTTGATCACACGATGGTCGCCCGCCACGGACGAATGACGGCGGCCGATCTCGTTTCTTATTTTATTCGCAGGCTAAAGGAATATTCAGAAAAAGAGTTTTCGCAAACGTTTGAGCGAGTTATCCTCGGACGCCCGGTCGATTTCTCCGAAAACGCGATCGAGCGGCTGAAAACCGCAGCACTCACTGCCGGGTTTAAGGAGGTCATCTTCTGTCTCGAACCCGTTGCTGCGGCACTTTCTTACGAGACCACGATCAAGGAACGGGAACTCGTTTGTGTTGTCGATCTAGGCGGCGGAACGAGCGACATTTGCATCGTTGAGGTTTCGCCTGAAAATCGCTCGAAGCCTGACCGGCAAACCGATATAAAAGCCGTCGGCGGAGTAAATATCGCCGGTGACGAACTGTCGTCGAGCATCGTCAAATCGAAACTCGCGGCCAAATTCGGTGCAAGTTCGACCTTTGTATCCTTGGGAAAAACGCTGCCTTTCCCCACACATATTATCAATAAACTCTCTCGTTGGCCGTTGATCAGCCGCATCAAGAACCCAGACGATCTACAATCGATCGCCCACATTCTGGTTTCGTCCAGCGATCCCGAAAGTCTCGCACGGCTCCAGATCCTGGTCAGAGAAAATCTTGGTTACGAATTGTATAAGGCGATCGAGAAGGCAAAATTCGAATTATCGACAGCGGACATCTCGCAAGTGAGCTTTTCCCGACTCGATCTTGAGGAAAATATTTCACGCAAAGATTTTGAGGATGCCGGCTCCTACGTTTTCGAAGACATCAGGCGTTCCCTCGACGAAACCCTGACACTAGCATCAGTGAAGCCGTCCAACGTCGGGCATGTCCTATTGACCGGAGGTACGTCACAGATCCCAGCCGTCCAAAAGATGGTCGAAAAGATCTTTGGTATCGCAAAAGTGCTCCGCCCCGGCTACCACAGCTCCGTCGCCTCCGGCCTCGCCCACGCGGCATCGAAATACTAAACTTCAAACCCCTGTCTATTTGTATATGGAGCCGCCCATCGGAGTCGAACCGACGACCTTTCGATTACGAATCGAACGCTCTACCAACTGAGCTAGGGCGGCATTTTGGGACGTGGCGGCGGTAGAAGCTGAGATGATCTACCTGCCTTTTTCCAGCAAAGCCGAATCTCAAAATATACTTTTTAGGGCGTCCCTGTGTCAAGGCTGAATGTGAGTCGACGTCCGAGTAAACAAGGCCTACGTAAATCTACGCAATAGCGACAGATACGTACATTCGGGAATTGTAAAAGCCGGACTTTGACTTTTGTTACCAATATACTAACATTTGGTGTGATAGACACAACGTGCGTATAGGAAGCGAATTGATGAATAAAGAGTTTGTTTTGCGGTTGGATAAGGCGTTTGAGCATAGGTCGATGGCAGATGTTGCGAGAGAATTAGGTTTATCTCACGCAACAGTTCGTAATTATTATCTTGGGCGGCTTCCTGCGCCGGAGGTTTTAATAAAGATCGCAGTTCAAACGAACGTTTCGCTTAACTGGCTGCTTATTGGCACCGGAGATATGTACGGCGGGCAGAAGCCGGCGATCGGGCTCGGGCGATTTCTAGAAGAAAAGATCGGAGAGATCGTCGATCAAAAACTTGCTTCGCTGGGCAAGGATGTGGTTGCGGAACTTGGCAATGTGGATTTTCGCGATGCCTTTGATGTCGAGTCGGCAGTCCTGGAACTCGATGATCCGCAAAAGGTCATGAGTGAATGGCTCGCCTACGACGATCTCGAATATTCCCCCGATTACGGCATTGCATTTTTTGGCGGATGGGAGACATTTTCACCTGCCGATAAGATCGCGGCAGTCAAAGACGCCCGCCGCGTACTCGATCGATCGTTTCAGAAAAAGTAATTCCCGCTCGCAACGTTTGTGATACAATATTTCACAGATAGCACGATAATTCTCACTCCATTCAGTTTCTCACCGACAAAATTTCATCACTGCGGATCGGTTGGAATGACCGGCCGCTCGACGAGAATGATTTTTACACTATTTGTAAAAGGTTCCGGATAGGCGTAACCGAGATGCCTCTCACGAGCGGCGGGTTTTATTATCGAGTGCTAGGCAAAGACTATATTGCCGTCGACAGCCGCCTAACAGGGCCGAAAAAGCTGATCGTCCTATTCCACGAGATCGGCCATTTCTTGCTGCACACTCCCGACTCGGGGGCGACCGCTAATTTTCACGGAGTTGGCCGCCGGACCCGACAGGAGATCGAGGCCGATGCTTTCGCTCTTTGTGCGTTGATTCCGAGATTGATGCTTGAAGACCGCACAATTGACGAACTGGTCAACGACGGCATTGATCCCGAGATGCTGTCCGAACGAGTGAATCTCTATCGACTTTATTCAATCTGAGATCAGACCTTTGATATTGGTTGATATTGGTGCCCACCCAATCCTGCGTTAACAGTGATTTTCGGTTGATCAGCGGCGGTGATAGGATTACGGTTGATCTCGATGCGGATATTGATCGTAAAACTTAGCAGCATAGGCGATATCATTCATGCGTTGCCGGCGGTTGCCGAAATTCGCCGTGCCTTGCCAGCCGCAGATCTTACTTGGGTTGTAGAGACACGATCGGCTGAGATCTTACGTGGTTCCCCGATCCTCGATGAATTG
>JBBRUA010000320.1:0-3869 GCA_038248245.1 Pyrinomonadales bacterium
CCTTTATTCTGAGTGCAGTTGCTTTTTTCACCCATCCGCTTGGGTTAATGTGGGCAGTCAGCTTAGCAATCCTCATAATTTTCCTTGATATGCGTCGTCTAAGGTTTGGCCACTTGTTATTTGCGGCGGCTCCTTTTGTCATCATCGGACTTTGTTGGTTAGTTTATATCTTACAGAACCCCGAATTATTCTCAAGACAATTTGGTGGAAACGCCTCGAACCGTTGGGGGTTTTTGACCGCACCATTTACTGAGTTATGGCGAGAATTAACCGTTCGTTATCTTGCCAATTTCGGCGTCGGCGATGGTTTGGCCGGTTTTGGTCAGGTTAAAGTCGTAGTACTCATAATTTATTTATCTTCGATAATCGGCATTTTGTCTGTAAAAAGTTTGCGTAAAAATATTCTGCCACGATTCCTGATTATCCTCGCGGCCCAGCAGTTCATTATGTTAATGTTACTGGACGGCATGAAGCAGGAATATTATCTGGTTCATATTATTCCAACTTTAGCGGTAACAACGGCTATATGGCTGAATTGGTTAATATCAAAAGATCATTTTGTGAAATGGGCTGGCTTTGGTCTTTTGATGATGTTATTGGTGGCAGGCATAAGCATAAATCTTTCTCGTTTCTCCCAAAATAAATATCACGATAATTTTTTGACTGCTGCTAATATTCTCAACCAAACTGCCAAACCGTCTGACACGATAATGGCTTCAGCAGAGTTTTGGTTTGCTTTAGATAAAAAAGAAAATCTGGTTGACGATTACCGTCTCGGTTATTTGAGCGGAAGAAAAGCCGATATTATCGTTATAGATTCTTTGCGTTATAAAGATTGGATAAACAATTTGGCGATTACCGAACCGCAATCTTATCTTTACATCGAAAATCTTTTGCAGAATGGCTTCGAGGAAGTTTATGAGGATAAGGTTTATCGGTTATATCAACGCAAGAAACCCTCACAGTAAACTGGTCGCTATCAACTCCTGGTTGATGTGATTTAGAATTTAACGAAAACGGTGGCGCCCTTGCCTTTGAATTTGCTGGTTGGGCCGAGCCGGAAATCGTTCAGGGACGGATTGGCAAAACCGATTTCTTTGTAGTCGGAGATAAATATACTATTTGGCGGGACAGAACGGTCGCCATCTCCGATTGACTTGTTATTAACAACTACATTGCCCGCAAACATTGCCCGAGACTGCGGCGACTTAAGATCAAGTCCGTGGACACCGTAGGTTCCGTGGCCGACGATGTTGTTACGCATTACAAATGAACGTGGATCAGTTCCATAAAAAGTCACAGTATTCCCCGTATTAAACACGGTATTATTTGCAACCATAATATCTTCACCGTCGGCGATCTGGATGAAGTAGCCGGAACCCTCGAAATTGCCGCCCTCGGCGAGATTTAGAAAAAGGTTGTTCTCTATCGTCAGCCGCTTCAACGTTTGGCTCGGATACGTATCATCTTTACCAAGAATATTTATACCCTCACCCGCATTTTTTATCACATTATCTTTGATTAGAACGTCCTCGACGGTCGAGAAAGGGGCGCCATTATCTTGATTTCTAACGGTAATGCGGAAAGCTGAGCCTTTATAATTGTTCGTGAGCAGATTGTCGATGAACCGAACTTTTTTGGCATTCTTAAGTTCAAATAAGGTTTTGACCGTGATTTTTGTGCTCCATGACTCAGGTTTGTTTAGGTGGTTTCCTCGAATTTCAATGTCCGTCGGGATCAGATCCGCCGATACCGGGTCGCTGCCGCCGAACATGATGTTTTCCGCTCCGCCTTCGATGTAGTTGTTGATGATCTTTGCGTTCCGGGTTCCGGTCCAACCGCAGATGCCCTGAGTTTCTTCGCCGGCGAAACCAAAACCTTCGATGTAACTGTTTTTGATCGTAGTGGAGGCACTATTCAGAGCGATGCCGCGACGCGTAACTCCCTTTTTGAACGGATGCAGGTAAGATCGGTCGATCTCGATATCGTGCGGCAGGTTGGCGGCCGTTTCGCCATTGCCGAGCAAGAGCAAATTATAAACATACGTTGATGTCGATGGGGCAAACTCGATCCCGACGAACCGGTAATGATGAGCACCGTTTGCCGCCGATATGACGGGTTGGGCGTCAGGACTCAGGATCTTTGCCATCGAACCCGCATTTGCCGGGCTGACGCGTTTGTCAACGGGAAGGTCGGCGATTGCGGACGTTTGGATAGTGACGAAGCCGGACAAAGGTTTATTCGGCAACTTTATTTCTCCGTAGTAGGTTGCTCCGGCCTGCAGCTCGATGATATCGCCGCTTTCTGACTTGGCGATCGCTGCCTGAATATTTCCGCCCGCCGGGACTTTGATTATGCGTCCAGCGGCTGACTCAACGATCTCAAAACTAGGCGGAAAGAAACCGAGAACGCCCGAATACGCGTCGAAACCAAGCGTCGCCGCAATAGCCAGAACCAACGCCCCACCGGTGTAAGGCAAAAACCGAAACAAACTTTTCCGCTTCGTCGGTATTGTCTTCGCACGAACGTTCATCACACTTTCCACCATTTTATAGCCAGTATCCATGTTTCTTACTCTAGTAAACAATTAATGCGTTCGATAGTCCAAGTGATTTGATCGCTGATCGCAAATCTTTTCATAATTTGCCCGGCGAAACATCTCGCAATTTTTCGATAAAATCGTTAAGCTTATATCAGCCTCGCGTGACGCCCGCTAAAACTGCAAGAACGCGTCAATTCACACTTTCTTTTAACTTATGTGCGGTATAAACGGCATTGCATTTTCGACGCGTTCGGGCCGGCAGGTTTCTGCCGATGTCCTGACGCGTATGCGCGACGTTCTGCATCACCGCGGGCCTGACGACGGCGGAGTTTTTATCGATAAGAACATCGGCCTTGGCCATCGGCGTCTGAGCATCGTCGATGTTACGCACGGAATGCAGCCGATGCATAGCGGCGAGAATACGATCGTTTACAACGGCGAGGTCTACAATCACGCTGACTATCGCGAAGGCCTGGTCGCAGATGGGTACAAATTTCAGAACCGCAGTGATACCGAGACGATCCTGCACCTTTACGAAAAATACGGTCGAGATTGCGTCGACCATCTACGAGGAATGTTCGCATTTGCGATCTGGGACAAGGCAAAAAGCGAACTCTTCATCGCTCGCGATCGCCTCGGTGTTAAGCCATTTTATTACGTCCATCACTCAGACGGAGATCTTTTTTTCGCCTCCGAGATCAAATCTTTGATTGAAGGCGGAGCTATCAAACCGGAGATAAACTTCAACGCATTGCCGGATCAGTTCGCGAATCACGGAACCTCGGGCGACGAAACGCTCTTTCTCGGCGTAAAACGGCTTATGCCCGGACACACGCTGGTCTGGAAAGACGGTAAGATCGACATCCGTGAATATTGGGATCTGAGTTTCGAGCCGAAACACGAAAACCGCAGCGACGCCGAATACATCGACGAATGGCGCGATCTGTTTCGGGAATCGGTCAAACTTCGCCTGATGGCTGATGTTCCATTGGGCATGTTTCTCTCAGGCGGGATCGATTCGTCGGCGATCGCGGCGATGATGTCGACGATGGTCTCGGAGCCGATCAAAACTTTTTCGGTCGCATTTAACGACCGCGATGCCAACGAGATCGAGTACGCCCGCCTCGTCGCCGAGACCTTCGGAACCGATCATCACGAGATTACGATCACGCCGGAACAGTTTTTCGAGGAATTGCCGAACCTTGTCTGGCACGAGGACGAACCGATTGGATTCATCGCATCCGTGCCCCTATATTTTGTCTCAAAACTCGCCTCCGAACATGTCAAGGTCGTGCTCACGGGCGAAGGTGCGGACGAAACGCTCGCC
>JBBRUA010000321.1:0-3867 GCA_038248245.1 Pyrinomonadales bacterium
GACTGCGGACGACATAATTGCCGTTGGTCAATGCCGTGACTCCGTTACCGCCGACATTATCGTTTGCCGTCGAGCCGATGAGCGAGTTCGAGACGGAAACCGCGCCGACCGTGTCGCTTGCGCCGCTGCCCCACGTAACCGCTCCGACATCCGTGATCAGCGGTGAAGGATTATCCCAGAACGCACTGTTGACGACATAATTGCCGTTGGTCAATGCCGTGACTCCGAAATTGCCGACAGCATCGCTTGCCGTCGAGCCGATGAGCGAGTTCGAGACGGAAACCGCGCCGACCGTGCCGCTTGTGCCGCTGCCCCACGTCACCGCTCCGACATTCGTTATCAGCGGTGAAGGATTATCCCAATTCCCACTGATGACGACATAATTGCCGCCCGTCAATGCCGTGACTCCGTTATTGCCGACAACATCGCTTGCCGTCGAGCCGATCAGCGAGTTCGAGACGGAAACCGCGCCGCTACAGCCCACGCTCGCGCTGCACCACGTAACCGCTCCGACATTCGCTATCAGCGGTGATGGATTATCCCAACTCACACTGCGGACGACATAATTGCCGTTGGTTAATACCGTTACTCCGTTACCGCCGACCTGATCGCTTGCCGTGCTTCCGGTTAAAGTGCTGATGAGCGCGAGCGTTGCGCCGTCATACAAATAAACCGCCCCGACATCGCTTGCCCCTGCCGGAATGTCGTATAACGGCGCGGTAACGACAATGTTGCCGTTCGGCAATACCGTCACAGTTGCGCCGAAATTGCTGCCCGACGCACCGGCGATGTCGGTCTGCGCCGACGGAGCGGACGGCGACTCAGGAACTAAAGCCTTGACCGCTTCGGACTTTACCTGTGCCAATGACGGAGCCGGTAAAAGAAAAACGCTCGCAAAGATCAGCGAATACAAAACTAGAGCGGCTAAAAAACGGTTCATATATGTCTCCTGTGGGTTAAGGCTCACGATTAATATCGTGGGAACAATTTGTTGTAAAAATTCTATTTAGGGGATTTTACCACGCAAGTTTGCATGCGACAAGTGATTTTGGGATAGGATGGCGACCGTCGTGAGCAAGAAAGCCCTGTATTGCAAACAATTCGAAAAGACGGAGCGGGTTAGGCTCCGCAGGTTTGTTGGCGATTTGCGGAATTGGTTGCTCTCACTAAAGAAAGAGAACCACCCCGTCCGCGAAACGCGGCCGCCCCTCCTTTGTAAGGAGGGGAGCCAAATCCCAAGAGCTACGGTGTTGGTGGTGGATCGTCATCGTCGTTGCCGTTGTCGGGTGGGGTTGGGGGTTTCTTTTTCTTTGGGGGATTTTCTACGTGGCTGGCGGATTTCCATGACGCTAAGGCCGCTACGTCGTCGGCGAAGACGCCTTCGATGATGGAGTTGCAGGTGCGTTTGCGTTGCATTAGGGCGGCGACCTTAGCTAGGATCGAGGCGCGTTTACCGACTTTTGAGCCTTGGGCTGAGGATTGGGCGTTGGATGCGGCCTCGAATTCGTCGGCCCGGGCGGTGCATTGAGCGACCCAATCGGCGGGTGCGGCGTAGTCCTGAATGATCTGATCGTCGGTGACGCCGCCGATGGCGTAACTGCGGAGCAGGGCGACGAGGTCTTCGTCATTGAGGTTGCGCGGATACGGATAGCGTGCCTGAATGCCGGGCTGTTCGATCTCGGCACCGTTGGCGGCGATGTTGACCTTGACAGCGATCTGGACACAGTCTTCGCGGTCGGTGGCTTTGACTTCGGTTTGCTCTTGCGATTCGCTGACGGCCGCCGTCTGCTCGCCAACTTCGGCTTGCAAGGCGGTGAGTTCGGCGTCGAATGCCTGCCGATTGGTTTTGAGTTTTAGGTTGCTGTTAACGCCTGCGTCGTGATCGATAAACCATTGTTTACTGCGGTCAAACGCTTCGATACGTCTGCGGGTTACGTCGTCCATAATGTAAATCTCCTAGTGGTTGAAGTTCTACACTCGATTTGTGAGTGTGCCGTCTATATTACACGTGTTTTTTTGTGTGTCAACGGCGCGGAGTGAACCGTGAGCAATGTTGAAATGGTTTAAAGTCGCGCGAAAACGGTTGTGAGTGATGTTGAACGGGTCGTGAGTAGTGATTTTTCACGCAAAGCCGCTGAGAACGCAAAGTAACACACGCGGAAACGGGCGTGAGTTATGTTGAAAGCGTCGTGAGCTGTGTTGAACCGGTTGTGAGTAGTGATTTTTCACGCAAAGCCGCTGAGAACGCAAAGTAAGACACGCGGAAACGGTTGGGAGTGATGTTGACTCGGTTCTGTGCGATGTTGAAGGGTTTGTGCGGAGTCCTTTTCTCACGCAAAGCCGCTGAGAACGCAAAGTAAGACAAGCGGAAACGGTTGTGAGTGATGTTGAACGGGTTGTGAGTTATGTTGACGCGGTCATGTACGGTGTTGAAGGACTTATAAGCAATGTTGAAAGAGTTGTGATCCGTGCGGAGATAGTTGCGAGTGACGTTGAAAGAGATCAGCCGCAATTGCAACCGATTCTGACATACATCACTGACGGCGTTGGGGCAGCGTTCCGTGTAGAACTCTACGCTGCTATTTTTTCAACCTGAGCGTCGATCGCGAGGGTTGCAGTCTGGATCGAGTCGACTTCGTCTTCGCCAAAATAGACTTCGCCGCATTGCTGGCAAACTAAGGCGGGAACCTTGTCCAAAACCAGGTGATAGCCTTTGCGGTCAACGTGAAACGGAGCGGTGCCGCGTTCCAAATTCCCTTTGCAGTACATACATTTCATCGTTTTATAACCTCACACTAAGATCGTCCGACCACTCATCTTCGTCAGGAAGATAGCACGTAATTATCGCAAGATACTCATCCTTTGGAGAACAAACGACGTGAATCGGACGCGTCCCGTCGCCCAGACCGAGGATCAGACAGCTGTGTCCGCGTGCATCCTCATGATAATTTTCAATGACATCGCCTTCGCCAATTATACGACGAATATCCGCAGTCGTTATCATCCGATCAGGACGCGACATTTGCCGAATGGCATGGGGCAAGAAAAGAATGCGTTTCGTTGCCGCGATCCTTACCAACCCAAGAATGTCCGCTCTATCATCCATTTACTTTTACGCGGCTTCCGCAGTTCACCTTCGGAGGAAACGGCTCACTAAGCACAGGATAGACTAATTCAGGATCGGCTTCAATGCTTGGCCGGTGAAGGATTTCTTGACCTTGGCGACTTGTTCGGGGGTGCCGGTGGCGATGACACGACCGCCGCCGGAGCCGCCTTCGGGGCCGAGGTCGATGATGTAGTCGGCGGATTTGATCACGTCGAGGTTGTGTTCGATGACGATGACGGTGTTGCCGGTATCGACGAGCTTTTGCAGAACGTCGATAAGCTTGTGGACGTCGGCGAAGTGGAGGCCGGTCGTCGGCTCGTCGAGGATGTAGATGGTCTTGCCGGTCGCACGTTTGCTCAGCTCTTTGGCGAGCTTGATCCGCTGGGCTTCGCCGCCGGAGAGCGTCGTCGATGATTGTCCGAGCGTCAGGTAGCCCAGTCCGACCTCTTGCAGGCTTTTGAGTAGTCGGACGATGGCTGGAAAGTTTTCGACCAGCTCAAGGGCCTGGTCCACGGTCAGCTCGAGCATGTCGGCGATCGACTTGCCGCGATAAAGGATCTCCAGCGTCTCGCGGTTGTACCGGCGCCCCTTGCATTCCTCACACGTGACGTAGACGTTGGGCAGGAAGTGCATCTCGATGGCGATGACGCCGTCGCCCTGACACGTTTCGCAACGCCCACCCTTGACGTTGAACGAGAACCGGCCGGTCTTGTACCCACGTGCGCGGGCATCGGGCAGCATCGCGAAGAGTTCCCGCACGA
>JBBRUA010000322.1:0-3841 GCA_038248245.1 Pyrinomonadales bacterium
CGGGCGGTATGCGGCAGCGTGTGATGATCGCGATGGCTCTCAGTTGCGACCCCGAACTGCTGATCGCCGACGAACCGACGACTGCCCTCGACGTCACCATTCAGGCTCAGATTCTGGAATTGATCAAAGATTTAAAAAAACGAATGGGCACGAGCGTTATCCTCATCACGCACGACCTCGGCGTCGTCGCGGGAATGACGGATAAGATCATCGTCATGTACGCCGGCAAAGTTTTCGAGCAGGCACCGACGCGTGCACTGTTCGCGACACCTGCCAATCCGTATACAAAAGGTTTGCTGAAAAGTGTGCCAGATCCGGCGCACGAGCAAGGCACCGAGCTTTACCAAATTCCCGGCTTGCCGCCTGATGTCGCCCATCTCCCGCCCGGCTGTCCGTTCGCCGAGCGGTGCGAACGTGCCGAGGACATTTGCCGCAAAGACTTTCCGCCGTACGTCGAGGTAAGCCCTGGCCATCACTCGCTTTGTCATTTCGCCCGTGAGGTTTATGCCGAAAGTTCTAACGGTTTGCCGAAGGAGGAACAATGAAAAAACTAACGCTGGTTTTATTTGTCGTCTTATTCGCCGGACTCGGGTGCAAGTTCTTTGATTCTCTCACGGGCGACTCGGGTTCAGGGAGTGGTTCGGGCGGCGGTTCCGGGGCTTCGTCAGGCGGCGACCCGACGGCCGAACTCAAAGCGGCGTCGAAAAAGTTCATGGACCTCAAATCGTTCTCGGCGAAGATGGAGGGCATGGGCCAGACCGAGATCAAATCGCAGGTTGATTTCATCGCTCCCGACAAATTTCATGTCACTTACCTCGGCGGCACAGGAGCCGGGATCGAATTGATCTACGTCGGCAGCGATTCGTATATGAAGTCCGGCGGCAAATGGACCAAAATGCCCGGCGACGCAAAATCGATACCGAATCTCCGCGATTCCTTTACCGAAGAAGGCCTGAAATCACTGGCCGACGTAAAATTTGAGGGCGAAGAAACCGTCGACGGCAAACCTGCACTCGTTTACACATACAAAAACGTCACGCCGGTGGGCAATTACCCATTCACCTCAAAGAGTTGGGTCAGCAAGAGTACGGGCCTTCCGGTCAAGATCTACGTCGAATATTCTAACGGCATGCTCAAGAATATGACGGTAAATTACGACACTGAAACGCCGATAACGATCGAGCCGCCGATAAAATAAGAGCCTGTGTGGCCGGATAGACCGCTAATTTCGTTATGATAAAAGATCTGAGTTGTCCAAAATGCGGTGGGATCCTCGACGTCGACGAGCGGCAGAGCATTATCAAATGCAAGTTTTGCGGCTCTTCGCTTCACCTCGATCTCAACGTAAAATCAGCTCCGAAACTGGCTCTGCCCTCAAAAGAATATGTCGGCGACAGCGACAGCCTTATCTCACTGCAAAATCTCAAGGTTTACTATCGCTCCGGCGGCGGATTATTCACGCCTTCGAAAACCGTCAAAGCGGTCGACGGCGTTTCGCTTGATATCAAAAAAGGCGAGACATTGGGCCTCGTCGGAGAATCGGGCTGTGGTAAATCGACTCTCGGCAAGGCAATTTTGCGACTGACGGAGCCAACCGGCGGCAGCGTTTTTTATAAAGGTAAAGACTTGGCAAAATTACCGTTATCGGCAATGCGCGAGCAACGCAAGCACCTGCAAATGATCTTTCAGGATCCGTACGCATCGCTAAACCCGCGAATGACGGTCGGCGATATCATTGGCGAGCCGATACGAACATTCCGACTCGGCGGCGGCGAAGCTCGCGTGCAGGAATTGATGGAAACCGTCGGTCTCAGCCGCCGGTTCGTGAAGCGTTACCCGCACGAGTTTTCCGGTGGCCAGCGTCAGCGGATCGGGATCGCCCGGGCACTGGCCGTCGATCCGGAATTCATCGTCGCCGACGAACCGATCTCCGCTCTCGACGTTTCGATCCAGGCACAGATAATGAACCTGATGGAGCGCCTCCAGGCCGAGAAAGACCTGACGTATCTCTTCATCTCGCACGACCTGCGGGCCGTCCGCCATCTGGCAGATCGCGTCGCGGTAATGTACCTCGGCCGCATCGTCGAGCTGGCGGACAGCAAAGAGATCTACAAGGGTCCGCTGATGCCGTACACACAAGCACTGATCTCCGCCGTACCCGTTCCAGACCCCGAGATCGAGTCGAAACGCGAGCGAATTATCCTAAAAGGCGATGTTCCGTCGTCCATCGATCCGCCGAAGGGCTGTCATTTTCACACGCGATGCCAATTCGCAATTGCCGAGTGCAAGACGGTTTCGCCCAACCTCGTCGAGATCAAACCGCTCCATTACGCCGCCTGCATCCGCATCAATTCTCAACATCCATTGATCGCCGAGAATCAAGAACGTGGCCTCGGTGCCATCGGAATTTAAAATACGAAAGAGGCCGGGAAAATCCCGAACCTCTTTTCGAAATCGACAATCAGTTTTTAATTAATTGTTCGCCGTCTTCGCGCTCTCTTGGTTTCGCAATGCCTTGATGCGATTATGCGCCGCGAGAATCGCATGTGACTGTTGGCTGACGATGTCGGCTACGTTCGCCGGAAGATTTGTCTTAAGTGCGTCGGTGTAAGCGTCTTTGGCGTAGTCTTCGCCGCGTTCGCATTCGTTAAGGATCGCGCCTTCGTCTTTGCCTGTGATCGCCGATTTCAGATCGATCCAGCCGCGATGTACCGCACCAGAGAACGAACCTGTCTTCTCCGGATCACCGCCGAGCGAGCGAACCGTCTGCTGCAAAACGCCCACAAATTCCGATCGCTGCTGCGAGAATTCATAGAAAGTTTTCTTCAGATCCGACCTTTCGATACCTTCTGCGGCATTCTTAAAACCGTCCTGTCCGTCTTTGCAGATCTCGATCAACCCGTTAAGGGTCGAGATGACATCGTCATTATTGACTGTATTTGTTCCTTCGTTTTCGTGATTCATAATAATTTTCTCCGTGAAATGTATAAAATAATTTCGACTGATACTCCGGTCACAAAATTAAGCATAATCTTCTTCGATCGGGCTTACTGTACGGTGGCGAACACTCAGCGAAGAATCATATCTGCGGTACGTTTTTATTAGTAGATATGGAACGATTTATTGAAATGTCACCGCCATTAACCGTTTTAGGTGTTACATATTAGTTCAGCTGACGTCGTATTATTGTATTTGTAGATGGGTGTGCAACGGGAATTACCTGGAAAATTAGTTCTGGATCGGCTGGCCGATGAGAGCGGTCTTGCGATCGCGATCGTCGACCGAAGCTCAGTCGAAACTTCCGTGTCCAATAATAATTCCATCTGCCGCAGCCTCAATCCCGACGGCAACTTTTCCGACGACTGCTCACGATATTGCGGGAGTGCGTTAAGCGATGCATCGAATGCCGGAGAAACCATCACATACACCTGCCACGCCGGTCTTGAATGCCGCGCGACGGCGATGGTGAGCGGTGGCGAAGCGGTCGTCGCGATCATCGGACGCACATTTACGCGGGCCGACGACTACCGTAAGGCGACCGAGCGGGCGATTAACGGCGACTGGCACCATTTTGCACCGTCCGATTTTTTTGAGAATATTCTCCTGACCGGCTCATCTGCCGTTATCGATAAAACCGCCGCCCAGCTCACAAAGCTCGCCGCGATCATCGAACGTCCGGATGAGATCTCTGAACCGATCGACAAGCCAAAAACCGCCTTCGAGACCCCGGCCGATGAGATCAGCCGCCGTGCCCGCGAGCTAAATCAGGCAAACCCGGCCGAACCGGCGTTTCCCGATCTGCCGCCGACCCGCAGACCCGTCACCGTGGTCGAGGCGTGGC
>JBBRUA010000323.1:0-3840 GCA_038248245.1 Pyrinomonadales bacterium
AAACTATGATCAGATTCGTCAGATTTCGATGCATAAGGCGCGCGTGCCGTTTGGATAAGAGGATTAGACAAGAATCTGCGGTATGTGTCAATTAAAATGGATGCACTAAACGTAATTTCTCGGTTATAGTGCGACGCGTTTAAGATTTGGCGTGAAATGCGGTATCGTCTCTATTTGTCGTTTGACGAAACATCTATTGAAGCATTTTGCGCAAATATCTTAAATTCATAATCTTATTTCTGATCGCGGTCTTAATACTGTGGTTTTTCGGTCGGAATTTAGATTGGCAATTGGTCTCGGGTAGCTTTAAACGAGCGAATACTTGGTATTTGTCGGCTGCAGCACTGATAATCTGTCTTGGTTACTTGCTTCGCGCAATACGTTGGCAGGTTTTGCTCGCTCCGATAACGAGAAGCAGTTTGAAAGAGTTGTTTGCGACGACGACGGTCGGTTACGCAGCTATATTTTTCATCGGACGTGCGGGTGAGATAGTCAGGCCGATGTGGCTGCCGATGCGGGATCCACGGGTTCGCCCTTCGGCTGCTTTGGTAACGCTTGGACTTGAGCGTATCTTCGACCTTGCGGCACTGGCGTGTTTCTTCGCTTTTAACCTTTTGTTCTTTTCGCCGCAGCCGGGACGGGAAGAGGAGTTTGAGTATATAGAGATCATTGGCTGGCTGATGCTGGCAAGCGTGGTTGCAGGCTTTATTTTCCTAGCTCTCTATCAGCGAAGATCGGAACGGTTCATTGAGTGGTTCGATGGTTTCACGACCCGAAAATGGATACCTGCGAAGGTGCAGAAGATACTTGTCAGCATTCTGACGCAGCTTTCGTCGGCGTTAGGCATTCTGCGCGATTGGAAGCAAATGCTGCTTGTCACGGTCTGGACATTGGCGTTGTGGTCTTCGATCTCGGTTCCAACGTGGCTCGTATTGCTAGCGTTCGACATGCCGATAACGTTTAGCGATGCACTATTTATTATGGGATTCGCGTCGGTCGCCTCAGTTGCTCCAACACCGGGCGGAGCCGCGGGAGCCTTTCATACGGCAACGGCGGCGAGCCTGATGTTCCTCAATAATGACATCGCAAAAGAGGATGCGGCGGCGGTTTCGATTGCGATGCATTTGGTCTACTTTGCTCCGGCGATCATTTTTGGTTTATATTACTTCTTTAAAGGCGACATTAGTATCAAACGTTTTCGCAGTCTGCTCTCGGCCGACAATGCGGTCGAGGAGATCGAGTCCGATTCGCCCGGTTTTGAGGAAGAAGCAAAGACCGCCATTTAATAAGTATGCGTTGTCCATTCTGTGCACATGTTGAGGATAAGGTCGTCGATTCGCGAGAGTCGAAGGACGGAGATTCGATCCGCCGTCGCCGTGAATGCCTAGGCTGCGGACGACGCTTCACATCGTATGAGCGGATCGATGAGATACCGTACATGGTCGTCAAAAAGGACGGCAAACGCGAGCATTTCGAACGCAATAAAGTTCTCGCCGGCCTTTTCCGTGCAGCTGAGAAACGTCCTGTTTCCACTATTCAGCTCGAAGAGATCGTCGATGAGGTCGAGAAGAATGTGCAGGATTCGCTCGACCGCGAACTCGCCACGACCGAGATCGGAAAGGTGATCATGCGGCGTTTGAAAACACTTGACAAGGTGGCTTACGTTCGATTCGCGTCAGTGTATCTTGAGTTTGCCGATGTGTCCGAATTCATGACCGAACTCAAAGAACTTGTCGGCTCCCGTTCGACAACCGCCGCGACCGCTGCTGCTAAGAAGAAGAAAAAGAAGTAAGAGTTTTAACGCAGGGACGCGAAGAAACAAAAACGAAAGGTAGGGTAAAAAAGTGATTCGCTCAAATTCCTTTCTGCTTTTAGACTCCGCTTTTTGCGGGCTTCGCGCTGAAACTCTTTCTTTGCCCTTTTCCGGCAATTTGCCTAACATAGAAGGTTATGGCTGAGATCGAAGAATTTCCGGTTGCGCTCGCTGATGGCGAGATCATTGAACCGATGATGCAGATCCCGTCGGAACTGCCTGTTTTGCCGCTCCGCGACATCGTTATCTATCCGTTTATGATTGTGCCGCTGTTCGTTTCGCGCGATCGTTCGATTCGTGCGGTCGAGGAAGCTCTAAAGGACAATCGGATGATCTTGCTCGTTTCGCAGCGGGACGTAAATAAAGAAGAACCCGAACAGGCGGATCTGTTCGAAGTTGGCACGGTCGCGATCATCATGCGAATGCTGAAGTTGCCCGATGGCCGCATTCGGATTCTGATTCAAGGGCTTTCGCGGTGCAAGGTCGATTCCGTTTCGGGCAGCGGTGAATATGTAAAGGCAAGTGTGACGCCCGTATCCGAACCGCTTGCACCGGAGAATTCGCTTGAGGTCGAAGCTCTTGTCCGAAATGTCCGCGGGTCGATGGAACGAGCGGCTTCGCTGGGCAAAAATATTTCGCCCGAAGTTCTGGCGATCATTGCGAATCTCGACGATGCAGGACGCCTTGCGGATCTTTCCGCCTCGAATCTGGAACTCAAAGTCGACGACGCCCAGACCGTGCTCGACATTCACGATCCGGTCCCTAGGCTTAGACGCGTCAACGATCTTTTGAGTAAGGAGATCGATGTTTTGACCGTTCAGGCAGAGATCAATACGCAGGCACGGGCTGACATTGACCGTTCACAGAGGGAATATTTTCTTCGCCAACAGCTAAAAGCGATCCAGACCGAGCTTGGTGACGGGAATGAGCTTTACGAAGAGATCGAGCAATACCGCGACAAGATACTGAAATCCAAGATGCCGGAGTCTGCCGAAGAAGAATCGTTGCGACAGCTCAAAAAGCTTGAGCGAATGCATCCAGACACGGCTGAGACCGCGACGCTGCGAAATTGGCTCGACATAATGACCGATCTGCCCTGGTCGATAGCTTCAAAAGACAATCTCAACCTGAAAAAGGCTGAAAAGATCCTCGACGACGACCATTATGGTCTGGAACGGGTAAAAGAACGAATTATCGAGGCCTTAGCCGTTCGCAAGCTCCGTGAAAAACCGAAAGGTTCGATACTATGTCTGGTTGGACCTCCGGGAGTCGGTAAGACCTCGCTCGGACGGTCAGTCGCTCGAGCATTAAATCGTAATTTTGTTCGGTTGTCGCTCGGCGGTTTGCACGACGAGGCCGAGATCCGCGGCCATCGTAGAACGTACGTCGGTGCGATGCCGGGCCGGCTGCTGCAGGCTATTCAGCAGGCGGGCACAAATAACCCGATGATCATGCTCGACGAGATCGACAAGGTCGGAGCCGATTTTCGCGGAGATCCGAGTTCTGCACTCCTCGAGGTTCTCGATCCGGAACAAAACTCGACATTTCGGGACAATTATCTCGGCGTTCCGTTCGACCTGTCTAATGTGATGTTCATGACGACTGCGAACGTTCTGGACACGATCCAGCCAGCACTTCGCGACCGTATGGAGATCATTTCGCTGTCTGGGTATACAGAAGAAGAAAAGACCGAAATCGCTAAACGCCACCTTATCCCTAAGCAGACCGAGGAAAACGGCCTTGAAAAAGCGGATGTGAAATTCGACCGAAAGGCGGTCACCAAGATCATCAGTGAATACACGCAGGAGGCGGGGCTTCGCCAACTGGAGCGAGAGATCGGAAAAGTTTGCCGAAAGGTTGCCCGCAGGAAGGCTGAGCTCGAGACCGAATTTGAGCCGGTGAAAGTCACGGTCGACAACCTAAAGACTTTTTTACGCGTTTCGAGGATCTTCAACGAGGGAGCTCTTAAAAAGGATGAGATCGGTACGGTCACCGGACTCGCGTGGACGGCGGTTGGCGGCGATATC
>JBBRUA010000324.1:0-3824 GCA_038248245.1 Pyrinomonadales bacterium
CTCGCGGACTCTCGACTTGAGCTCCTTTTTGGTCGGTAAGTGCAGTGCTCCAACCGCTCCACGTCTCGTCTGCTTTTTCAGTATTTCCGCTTCGTGTTTGAATTGTAACGCCGCCTGCCGAACGCCACCAGATGCGGCCCCACGTCGCAGTGCCTTTAGCATCGAGTATAGCCGATTCGTAAGTGCCTTCGTTCGCCGTCTCTGCACCGATACGAAAAAGCGAGCCCTGATTGCTGGATGTCGCGATGAGGCTTTTACCGGCCATCCGTATTGTCGATACCTGATTCGCGTCGGTCTGCAATACCAGTTTTTCGCGGGCGTCGTTGCTGATCTCGTAGATCCGACCCTTTTCGGACGTACCAAGCATTACGCCGTTTCCGTTCTCATTAGCATAAAGCGAAAATCCCGCAACGGTAGCGGACGTCCATAGAATGTCTGTCGCGCCGTCCGGCAGTATACGGTAAACGGCCGTCTTCGCTCCTGTCAGATCGTAGCGGCTTTTGGCGGGCGTTTCAGGCGTTGCGGGATTCGCCTTCTCGACTGTGACGGGCTTGTCGTCGGCTGCGGCAGTTGTCGCCGCGGCATCTGCGGCCTTCGGAGCGGATGCCGATTCGCCGAGAGCGAGAACGTATATGGAACCGTCGGACCCGATTGCGATCTCGTGTATCTCACGTAGCGGCGAATCGAGAATGCCGAATGGCTTTCCATCGGCGCCGAACTTCATGACGATCCCGTTCGAATCGGTACCGGCGTAAAGATTGCCGAATTTATCGCCAGCGAGCGAAATAACGTGCGTTTCACTCGTGTCAAAAAGCAGCGAACTCTCAGGCGCAGCATTTGGCGTTTTTACCTTATAGATCTTCCCACCGTCACCGGTCCCGACTGCCAGCGTTCCATCAGATAAAACTGCGAGCGACCAGATATATTTTTCTTTTGGATCAAAATAGACTTCAGCCTTTCCACTTGCGTCGATCTTGTAAACCTTGCCGTCCGGAGAAGTCCCCGCAAAGATCTCGCCGCTTTTGCCAAGAGCGATCGACGAAACGTTGATCTCCGCCAGATCAGAGAAAAGCTTTCCATTGCCGCTGACATCGACCTTAAAGACCTTGCCGTCGCCGCCCGTGCCGAGATAAACATTTCCCGCCGCATCCGAAGCACTAGCCCAAATATAGGATTGCCCGGTCTTAAATACCTCGGTCAATTTCGGAGCAAGGCTGATCGTCCCGTTCTGATCGATCGACACCCCGCGTGCATCGCCCTTGAGCACGTCCACACGCGAATTGACCGACCAGATCAGAGGTTCGCTTGCTTGAGCCGATATAAAAATTGAAAAAGATAAAAAAAAGACAGAAAGAAATTGCTTCATGAAGTTTTGACCGCGAAAACACAAATTTATGATGCTCCATATCATACCAAATTTATGTCACATTGGGCGTTTTACTGCGTGATAAGTGATGTCGGTTTGGTAACGCTCTTCGGCAATTAAGAATTCTCTTCGGTTACAGCTTTCTTGCCGCTAACAGGCGACAAGTGCTTCGCCGGACCGTTGAGGAATTGCAGTGCGTCTTTCAATTCGTCAGCATCGCCGGTGATGAGCCGAGCACTTCGTTCACGGGAGAGATAAGCCCAGAACCACGCCATCATAACGTAGATGCGATTGCGGAAACCGATGAGAAACACGATATGAAGAAAGAGCCACATCAGCCACGCGATCAAGCCTGTAAAATGGAAACCCTGAACATCGGCTATGGCTTTGCTGCGGCCGATGGTGGCCATCGTGCCCTTGTCGACATAGTGAAATGTCTTGTGCGGTTCCCCTTTAAGATCGCCGAGGATGTTTTTTGCGGTAAGCGTTCCCATCTGCATCGCAGCCGGGCTGACTCCGGGCACAAGTTCGCCGTTCTCCATTTTTAGCGAAGCCATGTCACCGATCACAAAAATATTCTTAAATCCGGGAACGGTAAGATCCGGTTCGACGAAAACGCGTCCGGCTTTATCCGTTTCGAGCCCGAGGGCTTTACCCAAGGGCGACGCCGCAACTCCCGTTGCCCAGACGACGACATCACATTCGATCCAGTCTTCGCCGACCTTCACGCGGCCCGAATCGATATCCGTAACGAAACTGTTGAGGTGAACCTCGACACCAGTTGATTCGAGTTGGATTTTGGCACTCGCTGAAAGGTCTTTGTGAAATGTTCCGAGCACCCGATCCGATCCCTCAAAAAGCATCACGCTCGCCTTCCTCGTATCGATCACCATGAAATCTTTCGCCAGTGCCTGACGTGCGATACCTGCGATCGCTCCCGCCATTTCCACCCCGGTCGGGCCGCCTCCGACAACAACGAAATTCAGTGGCTGTTGAACACCGGTGAGATAGGCTTCGCGTTCAGCCAATTCAAAGGCAAGCAAAACCCGCCGGCGGATCTCAAGGGCGTCCTCGATCGTCTTTAGACCGGGAGCGTGCGTTTCCCAGTCGTCATGGTTGAAATACGAGTGGCGGGCTCCGGCAGCGATTATTAAATAGTCGTATCCGATCTCGGTGCCATCGACGAGTATCACGCGGTTGTTTTCCTTATCAACCCCCGACACTTCGCCGAGAATTACCTCGATGTTCTTGTATTTGTGAAGTATGCGGCGTATCGGCGATGCGATCTCGCCAGGTGAAAGAACGGCAGTCGCGACCTGATACAGCAGTGGCTGAAAAACGTGATGATTCTTCCGGTCGATCAGCGTAACCTCGACCGACGTCCTCGCGAAACCCTTCGCCGCCTTTAAACCGCCGAAGCCGCCGCCAATGATAATGACCTTTGGTTTTTCACCCATAAATTATGCCTCCGAAGAGTGAAGCGTAAACCGCTTGTGAAAAGTGTCACACGCCAATATATTTTGCGTAAAGTGTGCGTGCGAACGTAATATCATCGGTTCCGTTCACGATCGCCCGGCCGTCGCGAAAGACGGCGATTTCGTTTTCGCCGGCGCTAAAACGAAGCAGATATTCATTCAGATTTACCACGAAGGAAAACTGCAAGCGATCCGCAAGAGCTTCAAGATCGAGTCGAACACTTTTCGGCGGAGCGATCTGGACAGCATTTCTTCCACATAGAACGGCGGAAAATTCCCCGGATTCGGCGTTGAGAAATTCAAAATCGCGCCTCGCACATGTTTTGCAGTCCGGATCCGGTTCCCCAAGCTGTATCCGCTGACGGTCGTTCGCCCAGACATCGAACTGCATCAGTGAACCGTGCAGCGAGGCGGTATCACCTACCAATATCTTAAGTGCCTCCGTAACCTGAACTGCCGAGACGGTCGCGATTATCGGCATTATCACGCCTGCCGTGTCACAGGTCGGAGACGAACCTGCGTCCGGCATTTCGTTAAAGATGCATCGCAAACAAGGCGTCGCGCCCGGAATGATCGTCATCGTCGTCCCATAACTCGAAACGGCGGCCCCGTAAATCCATACTTTGCTATGCTTTACGCAGGCGTCATTGAGTAGATAACGAACCTGAAAATTATCACTTCCATCCAGGATCAGATCGCAGCCGTCGATCAGAGATTCGATATTTGAATAGTTAACGTCCGCAACCACTGCCTCGACCTCTATTCCGGAATTGATCTCTGCAAGGCGATTCTTCGCCGCCACAGCCTTCGGCAAACGCTCATCCGCGTCGCCTTCTTTGTAAAGCGTCTGCCGCTGTAGATTTGTATACTCGACAAAATCCCGGTCAACGATTCGCAACTTCCCTACACCCGCGCGAGCCAGCATTTCGGCGTGCGACGCCCCAAGAGCACCACATCCCACCAGCAAAACACGGGAGCTGAGC
>JBBRUA010000325.1:0-3819 GCA_038248245.1 Pyrinomonadales bacterium
GGGAACCGGCAAAAATACCGTTTCTGATTGGTTTCGCAGCAATTCTTGCAATTCTATACAAGAACCTTGCCCGAACCTATTGGGGTGTTCCAAGGGCTAAAGACGTATTACCTCTTGTCTTTATGGCGTTACTTCCCTTTCTTCCATTTTTTGTACTAAAAGACTTTGGGCAGATGATGGTGTTCGGTTCGGTTTACGCGACGTTATACCTTGTCGCTGTTCGTCGTTTTTCACAGCGATTTGTCTTAGTCGGCAGTGTCTTACTCGTCATGGCTGTCTTGATCGTCGGAGCACTTCCTCTACATACACAAGAAAAGATCCCGCTTTTGCCGACGCTAGCCGGTCCGGTAAAATCCATTCTGCCTAATCGCATCCAGCAACGTTTTCACCTGTGGCTTGACGGATTTGATCCGCCGTCGCCGGAGACTTCGTGGTGGAAGGAAGATTACGATGATTACTACAGTGATCTTGTAAAAAACGATCCAAAACTGCCCCAGATGATTGAGGAAGATCCGAGTTTGCAAAAAATGATCAATGTTGACGCTTGGTTTGACGTCCTCGCATTCCAACCGGCCCAAGCTACATTTGGCCTCGCCTCGGGTGGCATTACGGGCCGGGGGCTCGGGCTTGGTTATCCCGAGCTGATCCCCGTGTCGGATTCGGACTACATATTTGCCGCTTTGGCAGAAGAACTTGGACTTTTTGGCGGATTATTGGTAACCTTTGCCCTAATCGTTTTCGTCAGTGCCGGCGTTCAAACTGCTCGAGATTCGCGTGATATGTTCAGCAAATTGTGTTCGATCGGCCTATCAGCATTTATCGGGTTTCAAGCCTTGGTTAATATCGGCGGCATAACGCGTGCGTTGCCAATGACAGGCATTACGTTGCCGTTTGTTAGCCACGGAGGTTTTAGCCTTATCACCAGTTTCGTAATGCTGGGGATGTTAATGGCTTTCTCACACCGAAACGCTCTCGACCGATTGAAGGACCAGGTTAATGTTATGCCTGATGATAATGTCACTAAAGCATAGATATCATTGCACTTGTCTGGGAGGAAAGAATGGACTTGAGTTTTCAGATCGAATCGGCCGCGATCAGCGACCGTGGTTTGAGCCAAAAACGACCTCAGAACGAGGACTCGTTTCTGGAGATCAATCAGAAAGGTATATTCGCGGTAGCTGATGGAGTCGGCGGAGCTCAAGCCGGAGAGGTGGCTTCTCAAATGGCGGTCGAGTTAATTGGCGAAGCGTTCACCAACCTACGGGCCGGCGTCGACGCCGAGAGCGTGATGCGGATGGCTCTCGAGCAGGCGAATTCATCTATTCACCAAATGTCGAATGATCTAGCCCAACTGTCCAAAATGGCGACCACGGTTGTGGCTCTGCACGTCGAAGGAAGCATTGCCACCATAGGCCACGTTGGGGATTCACGACTTTATCGGCTCGATTCCGAGGGAACACTCCATCGCGAAACTGAGGATCACTCGATGGTTGCTGAAGAGGTTCGCGCCGGCCGAATGACCGAGGAACAGGCGGAAAATCACCCCAGCAAAAACATAATTAGCCGTGCGCTTGGAGCTGAAACTACCGTCGACGTCGATCTAAAAACGATGATGGTGGGCGGCGATTCAACTTTTTTACTTTGTTCAGACGGCGTAACACGTCACATCGGTGACACCGAAATAGCGAACCTTTTAGCCGCTTCCGAACCATTAGAGTCAATCTGCGAACGAATAAAAACACTGTGTTACGATCGCGGTGCAGAGGACAATCTAACGGCCGTTATCGTCAAACTAACATCGGCACCGGCAACGCAACCATTTATTCCGAATTCGCTATCGACTGAGAATCGGGATGATTTTCTGACAATGCCGGATTTTGACGAAGAAACAGTCACCACGGCTCGCGGCTTGAGATCATCCGAAACATCCGACGACGAGGAAGATTTCCTGGAACTAGAGACTGCCGAGTTAAAACTGCCTGTCGCGCCTTCGAGCGTGTCGGACGACATAAGCGAGAATGTAGGCAAGAATATAGAAGTTGTTGAGGAAGATGATTCTTCGCTACACGAAACGGTTCCTGCACCCATCCACTATGCCACTCGCGAGGCTGAACCGGAAAGTGTCGAGCACGTCGAACCGGAACCGGAATCGAAACACAATAAGTTCAATCTCGAAGAAGAAAATGAAATTGCGGAGGAGTCGCAAGAAATTAGCGACCCCGAGGCTCCGCGCCCCGATACTGGTTCCGACGTTGCGCTAATTCAAGATATTCCCGTTTCAAACAAGGAACAAAGCTTCTCCATATTCGGCGAGTCTGATCGACCTGAAGTTCGAGAATCAAGCTCTATCGGAAAGATATTCTCTTACTTCGGAATTTTGTTACTTGGTACACTGATCGGATTCGGCGTTTATCATTTCGCGCTCAAGCCAATCGAGCAAACCCCGACAATGCCGATCACTGAAATGCGTTCCGGAAATATCCCTTTGAGTGCATTCGAAGACAACCGTCGGCTTGTCGATTCTGATCCCGCAACATATCTTTCTAAAGCACCTGCACCTGACGATGCTGAGAACTTTTACCTTCAAGGCCGTGCATATATGTTGACCGGAGATTTTATTAAGGCACGAACCGCCTTCGTCGAAGCCAGAAATCGCATTGGAAAGGCCGATCCGGTAAACGCCAAGGTTATCCTATCCGACACAGCTATCGGGCTGGCGATTACCAATGACCCGACCGCTCAGAAGAATTTCAAGGCTGAACTCGAATCGGCCAAACCTGTCGTCGAGTCCAATACCAGTTCAATTCGCTAAGGTTGCGAGATCTGGATCTGACGTTGTGCTTCAAACATTAAAACTGCGGCAGCAACCGCGAGGTTCAGGCTCTCGACGCCGTTTTGCATTGGGATCTTAATTTTTTCTTCAATCTTTTCGAGTTCCTCATCGGTAAGGCCATGTGCTTCTGAACCAAAAATAAGTAGTCTGGGCACTTCCCATGCGCTTTCAGTGTATGAGCAGGCAGCAGAAATGTCCGCCGCCGTAGGGATCAGGTTACGAGTACTAGCCCATGCCATAGCCTCGTCGAAAGTAACGTTCTCCCAAATCGGCAGTCGGAACCCCGAACCCATCGCGGAACGCAAAGCTTTTGCGGAAAATGGGTCGGCAGACTTTGTTGAAACGACAACTCCCGCGACCGCAGCTGCCTCGGCGCTTCGCACGATCGCCCCAAGGTTTGAAGGGTTGTTTATCTCTTTTAGAAATATTACCAGCCGCGCCCGGCTCGAATTCAGATTCTCTTCTATTCCTAATTGCCCCGTTATCGGACGAGCGGCTAAAGCAAGGATTCCCTGAGATCGTTCCGTATCAGCCACCGATGAAAACAGCTTGTTAGAAAGCTCGTTGAACTTTACAGTGCTCACGCTTAGCGATGCAATCAGTTTTTCGTCTCTAAAACCTTCAGATACAAAACATTCATTTATTACAAGATCGGACGTGAGAGCTTCCCTGACCAAACGGCGCCCTTCGACAAAGATCTGAGTTTTGACCTTTCCATCCCGAACGTTCCTCGCGTTGACCAAACGCCGATTATCTCTGCTTGTTATTTTTTCAATATCTGACATTCTGACCACAATTTAATCATTTCTGACAGCGTTTTGAAAAGAGGCGTAAAATCGCTAAACTTATGCGATATGCACCCGGAATTAAAACCTGAAAATAAGATCGATAGATTGAAAGAGAGGTTGCTCGCCGCTGAAGACGGCGGAGGACGAGCCCGGCTCGATAAACAACGATCGAGTGGAAAATTGACTGCGCGAGAGAGA
>JBBRUA010000326.1:0-3806 GCA_038248245.1 Pyrinomonadales bacterium
ATCGTTTTGCGTGTCGCAAAACCTGAATTCGATTCGCAGGTACAGGGTAAAGCGGCCGAACTCGTTGAACAGTTGAAGGCAAAAGGCGACGTGACCGAACAGGCATTTGCCGATATGGCCAAAGGTCAGTCGGAGAATCCGGCTTCGGCACCGTCGGGCGGTAAGCTTCGAGGCCCGGTTCGAGAAGATCTCAACAAACCCGACGATCCATACCAACGCCTGATCAAAATGAAACCCGGCGAAGTTTCCGAGCCGATCAGCTATCAGAGCCGCTACTTTATTCTCCGACGCGGCGAAGATGTGCCGAAATCATTTGAGGACGCGAAGAAAGAGCTCGACGTCAGCCTTCGAAATCGCAAGGCATATTCAGTGGCGGCCGAACTCGCGCAGAAGATCGCCGATTCGCTGAAGCAAACGAAAGATCCGCAAAAGACCGCAGCGGAGTTCGCCGGTCAGGCAAATATGAGTGTTGCCGACATGGTAAAAGAGACCGGTTTCGTAAAACCTGGTGACAATATCGCGAACATCGGCACGTCGCCGCAGTTCGAAGAAGGCATTCTACCGCTTGAGGCAGTAAACGATGTCGGCGAAAAAACGCCGATCCAAAATGGATTTGCCATTCCGATGCTAGCCGAGCGAAAAGAGCCGCGTGATGCCGAGTTCGACGAGGTCAAGGCCCAGATCACGGATGTTGTCAAGGTTGAAAAGGCTCGATCGCAGGTCGAGGAGATCGCCAAACAGATCGCCTCAGGATCTGCAAATGCCGGTGCACTTGCAGCGGCCGCAACAGCAAAAGGAATGACGGCTAAGGATCAGAAGAGTTTCGTTATCGGTTCACCGCTCGGCGAAGGCCCGTCGGCATCGACTAACGAGGCTTTGGAAGACGCTATCTATGCAATGAAGTCGGGCGACGTTTCGAAAACACCGCTCAAGCTCGGCGACAACTGGGTCGTCTTCGGCGTCACCAAACGCGAAGAAGCGAATACCGCTGATTTTGCCAAAGAACGCAGCAACTTGATGGAGCAGATGCTATCGCAAAAACGTAATTCTGTTTTTACAGATTATCTGGCTGCGACGAAGAAGCGATTGCAGGACGCCGGTAGTATCAAGATCTACAAAGATGCACTTGATAAGATAGACGCTCCGGACCCGGGAGTCTTGCCCGGCGACCTCGGACAGTAGTTTTCTCGGATAGAGGACAAAAAAAGAGTACGATTCTTACGAACCGTACTCTTTTTTAATTAAACCGTGCGAAAACTATTCGCCCAGATATGCTTCTTTGACTCTCGGGTCGGCGGCAAGCTCGGCCGAGCTGCCTTCCATTACTATTCGCCCGGTTTCGAGAACGTAAGCACGGTCTGAATGTTTTAGAGCAGCGTTGGCGTTCTGCTCGACCAGCAAAATGGTGGTACCTTCAGCCTTGATCTCGTCGATAGCCTTAAATATCGAGTGAACGACAAGAGGTGCAAGTCCGAGTGACGGCTCGTCGAGCAGCAATAGCCGCGGACGCGACATCAGAGCTCGGGCCATGGCGAGCATTTGCTGTTCACCGCCGGAAAGTGTCCCGGCTTTTTGCTGCTCGCGTTCTTTGAGTCGCGGAAAGAGCGTGAAGCCGCGTTCCATATCGTCGGCGATCCCTTTCTTGTCCTTGCGGATAAAGGCGCCCATCTCGAGATTTTCGCGAACGCTAAGGTTCGCAAAAACGCCGCGTCCCTCGGGCGACATCGCGATGCCCATCGGTACGAGCTTGTGGGTCGGCATCCCGCTGATCTGTTTACCCTCGTACACCACGCGGCCCTCTTTTGGTTCAAGAAGGCCGGTGATCGTGCGAAGCGTCGTCGTCTTACCGGCGCCATTCGCGCCGATCAGAGTCACGACCTCGCCCTGTTCGATATGCAGCGTGATGTTCGTCAACGCCTCGATCGCACCGTAGTTTACTGAAACATTCTCTAAAGTTAACATTTGTCATTTGTCCTTCGTCATTTGTCCTTTGCTAATGACCAAGGACGAATGACGAATGACTAATCTCCCAGATACGCCTCGATCACTTTTGGATCGTTTTTGATGTCCTGCGGCAGGCCCATGGCGATGGTTTTGCCGTAATCGACGACCTGGATGCGGTCGCAGACGCCCATGACGACGCGCATGTTGTGCTCGACAAGCACGATCGTTAGGTTAAATTTGTCGCGGACCTCTTTTATGAGACCGGTCAGATCTTCCTGTTCCGACGGATTCATACCGGCGGCGGGTTCATCGAGCAGCAGGAGCTGCGGACGTGTCGCCAATGCCCGCACGATCTCGAGTCGGCGCTGATTACCATACGGCAGACTCGTTCCGCCTTCGTCTTTGTATTTAACGAGGTCAAAAATCTCGAGCAGCTCCATCGCAAAATCGTGATGGACCTTTTCATCCTTAAAATATCTCGGTAGACGAAAGACAGCGTCGGTAATATTCTGCTTCGCGTGGCGATGGCAGGCGGTTATCACGTTTTCCAGAACGCTCATGCTCGGAAAGAGGCGAATGTTTTGGAATGTTCGCGAAACGCCGAGTCGTGATATCTGGTACGGCTTCATTCCGTTGATTCGGGTGCCGCCTATGCGAATGTCTCCGGAGGTCGGTTCGTAAACGCCGGTTAATAGATTGAAGATGGTCGTTTTCCCGGCACCGTTCGGGCCGATCAGGCCGTAGATCTCGCCGAGGCCGACGTCCATTGTCAGTTCGTTGACGGCGGTCAGTCCGCCGAACTTGATCGTCGCTTTATCGGTCTGGAGGATGTGAGTTCCGTTCTCTGACATTACTTCAAACCTCCCGTCGATTTGTCGGCCCGTCTGAACCGTTTGAAAAATTGCCCGATCTCCATCGTTCCCAAAATGCCCTGCGGCCGTATGATCATGGTCAGGATCAGGATAAGTGCGAAAATGACCAGTCGCAGATCCGCGAATTTTACAGTCATCGAACCGAGCTGTATATCCGGCAAATACCGCAACACCTCGGGCAGAAGCGTTACAATGATGGCTCCCAGAATGGCTCCAGTCATCGATCCCATTCCGCCGATCACGATCATGATGATGATCTCGAATGACTTAATAAACTGAAAGTCGTTCGTGTGCAGAAACTTGTTGTAGTGGGCGAATAGGACGCCAGCGACGCCGGCAAAACCTGAACCGATCGCGAACGATGCGACCTTGTAGCGGGTAGTATTCACGCCCATCGCCTCGGCGGCAAGTTCGTCTTCTCGGATCGAGATTAAGGCACGTCCGGTGTCAGATTTCACGATATTGTGGATGACGACAACCGTGATGACGGCGAAAATGCCGACCCAGAGGAAATTCGCGTAGCCGCGCACCTGGTAACCGGTCGCACCGCCGACGGCGTCTATATTGAGAATAACGATTCGTATGATCTCGGCGAAACCAAGAGTAACAATCGCGAGATAATCGCCTTTAAGGCGAAGGCTTGGAATGCCTACTACGAGGCCCATGGTGGCGGCCACCAAAGCACCGATCGCGATGGCGATCAATAAGACGACGGATGACGAACCCGTTTCACCCAAAAAGGAAAGCGATTGAGCTAAACCCAGACCGTAGGTATTTGTAAAGAATGCCGAGGCATACGCACCGACTGCCATAAAACCGGCGTGTCCGATCGAAAACTGTCCGGTAAAACCGTTGATCAAATTGAGGGATGTCGCGAGGATAATGTTGATGCCGATAAAAACCAGCAAACGTCCCTGATAATCGTTGAGACCAACGCCGAAAAACCCGTCGGTGCTTATCATCGCGTTGAGAATATACATCAAAGCGATA
>JBBRUA010000327.1:0-3806 GCA_038248245.1 Pyrinomonadales bacterium
CGATCTCATTAGTTTTCATTTGCAACTTTTTACGCGGCCTGTCGTCAAGCTCCTCGGTAAAAAAGCAGTGCGTGCATCGCATGTCGCAAACGCTTGTGACCAAAATATTTAAGAACACGGGCGATATGGGACGGCCGATGAGCACGCTCGCATATCGCTTGAATATCTCTTTTGTCGCAAAATCCATTTTCTATTCCCTAATCAGGCCTAACATTATTTGATGCCTGCACACCGAGCCAGGTTACAATTTATCTTATTTGCCTACTTTAGAGCAACAACGTAATACGAGTAGAATAAAGCTATGTTCCGCAGAGTTTACCTTGATAATAGTGCAACGACAGCCGTCGACCCAGCCGTGGTAGAAGCAATGCTCCCGTACCTGACGGGCAGATTCGGCAATGCGTCGAGTATTCATTTTTTCGGTCAGGAAGCCCGTGCCGCCGTCGACAAGGCTCGCCATCAGGTTGCCCAACTAATAAATGCCCGCCCAAACGAGATCATTTTCACCTCGGGCGGGACAGAATCTAATAATCTGGCAGTTCGCGGACTGATCGAGGCTCGGATCAGTAGTTTGAACGGCGCCGGCGGAAAGGGCCGATTAAAGATCCACATAATCACGTCGGCTATCGAACACTCCGCTGTCAAAGGAGTTCTTCACGATCTTGAATCCGAGTCACCCGAGTCAATGTGCGAGGTGACGTATCTACCAGTTTACGAAAACGGTATAGTTCTTCTCGAAGACGTAAAAGCGGCCATTAAGGACGAAACCGTTCTCATTTCGATCATGACCGCAAATAATGAGATCGGAACGATTCAGCCGGTCGAGGAGATTGGGAAACTCGTTCGAACTCTGCGCGAAGGCGGCAAAAAGATCTGGTTTCACACCGACGCCGTGCAGGCGGCCGGAAAGATCCCGGTCGATGTCGAAGCTATTCAATGCGACCTGCTTTCACTCTCAGGACATAAGATCTACGCACCTAAAGGCGTTGGAGCACTCTACATCCGCCGCGGAACGAAGCTTCATGCCCAAAACATTGGCGGTCGGCAGGAACGGGGCATTCGCGGCGGCACTGAATCCGTGCCATGTATCGTAGCTCTGGGAAAGGCTGCCGAGATGGCAAAGACTGAACTAGAAGCGAACAGTCTCCTACTCCAAAATCTGCTCACAAAATTTGAAAACGAGATCGGCGAACAAGTGTCCGATATCGTGTTCAACGGGGAACGCGATTCGCGCCTGCCTAATATCTCAAACATCTCATTCCGACGCGTTGAGGGCGAAGGTTTACTTATAAACCTTGACATGCAGGGCATCGCCGTTTCGACCGGTTCGGCTTGCTCATCCGGCTCGCTCGAGCCTTCCCCGGTCATCCGGGCACTAGGGCGCACCGACGAACTAGCTCGCACTGCCATCCGATTCAGCTTCGGCAAAGACAACACACCTGCCGACATCGATTACCTTCTCGAAGTCTTGCCAAACGCCGTCGAGAGCCTTCGCAAATTATCTCCTCAAAGTTGATCAACTAGCTTAATATTTGATCGAACGCGTTGCGGATCGATAAGCGGTGAATCGTAAGATTTTCGAGCAGATCGTTTGGCGAAGCAAGGTTCATGCGGGTAGCTATCATTTGGAGTGCGGATTGGTTAGCGAGTGGGACGCGGGACGTTCGTCCGACGGTCAGACGTAGATTATGGTCGAGCGTAGATAAAAACTTGTAACCGGCGAAAAGTTCCGAGTGCACTTCGCTAGCGAGTGAACCGCGTTCGATTAGTTTCTCGAGCATGAAGGTCGTTGAGCGATTATCCGGAACATCCGGAACGTTGTCGCGGAGCTGTAAATAACGCATTGCAAAATAGATATCGAGCATTCCGCCGCTGCCATACTTAATGTCAATATCCGAACTACGGCGAACGCCCGCACGCTGCTCTTCCAGAGCGAGGCGAACCCGTTTTGTTTCGGATGCGAGTTCTTGAGTCGGGAGATTCGCCGCCCGTTCGTGAATGATCCGCCTGGTTTCGCTCTCGACGGTATGTCCAAGGTTTTGATCGCCTCCAATCGCCCGGAGTTTTACGAATGCGAGCATTTCCCATATCGCCGCCGTGTCCTGCATGTAGCTCAAAAAGGCGTCGATCGAGATCGCACTCATTCCCTTCGAACCGAACGGACGCAGGCGAAGATCGACTCGATATAAGTTACCGTCGCGGGTCATCGAAGACAAAGTCGTCGCGAAAAGTTCTACGGCACGCGAGTAGAATTCGGACGGCGCCATGACCGCTTCGTCCGTTTTCGGGTCGAAATAGACGATGACGACATCAAGATCCGAATCATAATCGAGTCCGCGGCCGCCCATTTTGCCGAGTGCCAGAACGACCATGTCGTCGATGGTTCCGCCGCCGCTCGCACGAACCCGCATCTCGTCCCGAACGACTCGGATCGCCGCCGCAACGCTCGCCTCGGCGAGTTTTGTTTGTAGATTTTTCGCTTCGCGGATCGTGATCTTTTGAAAAATGTCGCGGACGACGATCTCGAATAGGAACCGCGACCACGTTTTTCGCATCGCGGAAAGGCGGGCACCGAAATCGGGCTCGGATTCGACCGCCTTGAGCATTTCCCCGGCATAATCCGGCTCGGTAAAATCGCTTTCTGGATCGGGAAGTCTGGCGATCAATGACGGGTTAGCCGCCAGCATCGAAGAAAAGTGAGGCGAAACCGACGTGATCTTCTCGAGCACCGCAACATTCTTGTCAGTTGCGTCAAACTTGAGTTCGCTTTTTTCGAGCGACGCCATGACATAAGACAGGACGCGTTCCGCCGGGTCCGGAACTTCAGTTATATCGACCTCCAAGGTTTCTGTGACCTCACCGAAAACTCGGGTGAAGACGGCACTTACATTCCTCGTATGCCTTGCCAGATCATTTTCAAAACCACCGCCGCTAGCGAATGTCATTCGGCGTCCGAGCAGTAAACGCTTCTCTTCGTCATCGGGAACAGTGTGGGTTTGAATGCCGTTCTCCATCTGCAAAACGTGTTCGGTACGCCGTAGAAATTCAAAGGCGGCACTTAATCCGGTCAGTTCGCTTTCGCTCAAATGTTTGCGATCGGCCAAACGCACGAGGCTGATCAACGTATGCGGACTGCGAAGCCATTTGTCCTTGCCGCCATACGCTAACTGCAGAGCCTGGGCCAAAAACTCGATCTCGCGAATGCCGCCTCGGCCAAGTTTAACGTCGAATCCGCGTTTGTTGATGTTCTCGAGATCAATGCGTTCTTTCGATCGGCGGACATTCGCGAGAGCTGACGAAACGGTTTCTTCCTTCGAGAAAACAAGACTTTCGACCTCGCTGAAAAATTGCTTGAATAGCTCGATTTCGCCTGCACACCCGCGTGAACGTATTAAAACCTGACGTTCCCATGGCCGGGCTTCGTTATTGCTATAGCGAACGGTGTCCTGCACAGACAGCGTCAAGGCCCCTAACGATCCGTGCGGACGCAAACGTAGATCGACGCGGTACGCAGCACCTTCACCGGTTTGCTGACCGACAAGTTTGACCGTGTATTCGGCAAGTTTTACAAAATATTCGCGATTGGTAAGCGAACCGCGAGAACCGTTTCCCGTCGTGTTGCCTTCGTTTGAATATAGAAAAAAAAGATCGATGTCGGACGAGTAATTGAGTTCGCGCGAACCGAGTTTTCCGAGTGCGACGATGCAGAATCTCGCCGGTAATGTGCGGCCTTTTTCGTCACGTTCCTGTGGCGAACCGTATCTGTTGTCCATCTCGCGATGGGCATTTTCGAGTGCGGATTCGAG
>JBBRUA010000328.1:0-3802 GCA_038248245.1 Pyrinomonadales bacterium
GGTAGTCATCACTTCGGTCGGCACCCGGATCGTCGTTCAACCGTTGTTCCGGTTCATTCAAACGAATCGATCGGAAAAGGACTTTTTTATAGAATTTTAAAAGATTGTGAGCTGACGTTGAGCGATCTTGAATTTGACTCATAGCCTAACGTCAGATTTCGTGTTTAGAAATTTGTGCAAACCTTCGCGGCTTCAAAAAAAGAAATTCTCACGAACGCGACGGCTCGAAAGATATTCGGGTTGGTTAGTGGTGAGTTGGCGCTTGTTGAGAAGGAATTCGAGCGGCAGGCACAATCGAATATTCAGGTCGTTAATTATCTGGGCGATTATGTGCGTGCGTCGGGCGGGAAGCGTGTTCGGCCGGCACTTTTGGTGTTGACGAATTTCGGCGTTGGTGGAAAAGGCGATGGCGAGGGCGTCATCCGAATGGCGACCGTCATGGAGATGCTGCACACGGCGACGCTCGTTCACGACGACATCATCGATAATGCTGACGTTCGTCGAAACCGGGCGTCGATCAACGCGCGATTCGGAAATCAGACGGCGGTTTTGATGGGTGACTGGCTGTATATGTCGGCGTTCGAGACGGCTCTACGTGAGCGTTCGCTCGAGATCCTAGATATTCTGACGCGTCTCACGCGAAAGATGACCGAGGGCGAGCTCATCCAAATGACGATGATCGCCCACGTCGGTATAACAGTTGACGATTACTTCGACATTCTGCGGAGAAAGACGGCGTATCTTTTTTCGGCTTGTTGCGAGATCGGAGCAATTCTGGGCGGAGCGACACTTGAAGTTCAGAACGCAATGCGGGATTACGGCCTAAATCTCGGAATTGCTTTTCAACTCGCCGACGACATTCTCGATCTGACCGCGGAATCCACCGACCTCGGAAAAGCCGCAGGAGTTGATCTGCTCGAAGGTAAACTAACATTGCCATTAATAAAACTGGTTCAGCGGGATCCGTCGATGAAGACGGTCTTTGAGAAGATAATGTTTGACGGAACCTACGACAGTTATCCCCGCGAGGCGATCATGGATCGGCTCAGAAATGACGGTATTCTTAAAGACATTACGGACGAAGCTGCCGCCTTCGCGCAACGCGCAAGAAAAAGTCTTGATGTTTTGGCGGAAACAGAGTATCGTTCTGCATTAGAGGAAATTCCGAACTTCGTTATCGAGCGGAATGCCTGAAACTCTTTCGAATTTTCAAATAGCTCAAGTTTCAAGACACCAAATACATAAAACGTCTGTTTGTAATATGTTAGACGAACAATTTATCGCAACGCTTGAGGTTGGTCTGCGTGAGACACGCAACGCTCAGAACCGTTTGATGGGCCGCCTTCAAGAAGCCGAGAACGAGGTCGAACTTCTCCGCCAGGAGATAAACGCGCTTGAGAACAGTGCGGTTCAAACGGAAGTAACGATCGACCGATTCCTGCTCGAAATGCGTCGCGGAAACCGGCAGATGTCGCCGCCGCGAACGATGACGATCGACGACGAATACGAGATAAACCGCTCGACGCCGTCTCAACTCGTTCCTGTTCGCTCGCGAAATGTCACGAATTTCACAGATCGGAGCAGCACCGTCACGTACATCAACCAACATCGCAACGTGCCGACGAGAACGACGAACAAAGAACCGCTGAGTCAGCGTTTCAGCGATCTGACGATCACACAGTCCTGCACGCTATTGTTGCGTGAGGCCGGACGGGCGCTTCACGTTAATGAGATATATAACTTGCTCGTTGCCGGCGGAATGCAATTCAAAGGTGCGAACCCGACGATCTCGATCGCTGTCTCGCTCAGTCGTAACAGCCGTTTTCGAAAGGTCGATCCCGGTACGTTCGACATCGCCATGCGTGAGGCGGGCCGCAAGGCATCTTAGGCTGATAAGCATGCCAACGAAATTCGTGAAGGGAAGCCTGAATCGTTTATCAACGATGCAGGCTTTTCGCCTTGCTTTTTAAGGAGAATGAGAGTAAAAAATTAGTTTGGTAAACACTCAATAAACTTAGTCTCCGGAGATATAAATGATTCGAAATATTTTTCGTTGCCGTCGGGCTCTTTTAATTTCTGTCGCGAGTCTCGCGATGGTTCTTAGTTTGTCTGTCGGCGTTAGCGCTCAGCGGGTCAAGCTCCGCGGCCAGATAAATCCGACGTGTGCGGCGACTAACCAGTCGCTTAAATTCGCCGACATTTATGCAGATGGAAACATTGCAGTAATGGGAAGCTATGGCTGTAAAGGCGTGTTTATTTTTGACGTTTCCAATCCTGATGCTCCGGTTTTATCGTCTTGGTATAACCCAGGAGCGAATTTACAGTTTCTAGAGGCAATCGTGATCGGAAATCGCGGCTACTTCGGAACTGGAAACACCGGCGGCGTACACATTGTTGATCTGACAAACCCCACGAGCCCGCAGCTCTTGGGGATTGTTAATTCCACAAACGGCGGCGGGCATAACACGATCCACGAAATGATGGTGTTTGATCAAGGCGGACAACGTTATCTGTTAGAGAATTCTAATTCAACCGCTACCCGCACGCTAAGGATCATCAACGTTACCAATCCGGCGGCAGCCGTTCTAAAATGGCAGTTTTCGTCGAGCGATGGCGGATGGGTTCATGCGATGCACATTAGAGGAAACAGATTGTTTCTCTCAGGGTTTGTCAGTAGTACAAGGGTAGATATTTTCGACATTTCAAATCTTGCATCGCTGACACCTTCGCTCTTGGGGTCAGTTGCTATCGGGTTTAATTCCAATCACAGTGCATGGACGAGTGAAGATGGCAATTACCTTTACAGTGCCCGCGAGATCGGTGACAGTGCGGTGGCGAATCCGGGCGATATTCGCGTTTATGACGTGTCCAATCCGGCTAGTACGTTTTTGGTCAAACGGGTATCTATGGCGGAACTCGGCATAACGGCAGTTACACCGCACAATCCGGTCGTCATGGGGAATAAACTATACGTCGCCTGGTATCAGGCGGGAACGCTCGTTTTTGACATCAGCCAACCGGACAACCCGGTGGTTATCGGGCAGTATGACACCTGGCCGGCGGCCTTTACTGAGGAAGATCTTCGTGAAGTACGAGAGACGAACAGCAAATTCGACGCAAAAGACGTTATGTGCGGTCTGAACATGCGGACCAATCAGCAGATCGCCGGTTACAACGGCAACTGGGCCGTCTTTCCGTTCCTTGGCGAAGACAAAGTGTTGCTCGGCGATCTTGCCACCGGCCTTTACGTGGTCAGCGTTGCAACTAAAAATCAGGTCTCCGATTTTGACGGAGATCAGAAAACGGACCTCTCGACCTTCACGCCTGCGACGGGCACTTGGAATATTGAATCGAGCTTGACCAATGTGGCAAGTCAGACCGGTTTCGGTCTCCCTGAAGACAGATTGGCTCCTGGCGATTATGACGGTGATGGAAAGTCTGATCTTGCTATCTTCCGTCCGTCCACCGGCACCTGGTGGGTTCGACGAAGCACGAACCCGACCAATTTCCAGGCTGTGCAGTTTGGCCTTTCGACTGATGTACCGGTCGCGAGCGACTATGACGGAGATGGTAAGACTGACATTGCCGTTTGGCGGCCTTCGACGGGTGTTTGGTATATCCTGCAAAGCACGGCGGGAATTAAGATCACAACGTGGGGACTAAGCGATGATAAAGCGTTTGCGGGCGATTATGACGGCGACGGTAAATCAGACCTCGCAATCTTTCGACCTTCGACAGGCATTTGGTACATCCAGCTCAGTTCGAATGGGTCTGCGCGTATCTTACCTTTCGGTTTAAGCAC
>JBBRUA010000329.1:0-3799 GCA_038248245.1 Pyrinomonadales bacterium
GGACGGCGTATGTTTCGCTTGAGCCGCATTCGCATTTCGGGAAAACTCCGCCTTGCACCGCAGCATTGATAAATGCGGGTATTCGGCGGGTTGTTTGTCCGATTGAAGATCCGAATCCGCTTGTTGCGGGCAAGGGCTTTGAGCGTTTGAAGAGAGCGGGAGTCGAGGTCGTCATCGGACACCTCGCCGACGAAGCGGCCAGACTTAACGAAAAATTCATTTGCTGGCACACAAAACATCGACCGTATGTGCACCTAAAACTCGCGACTTCGCTCGATGGACGCATTTCGCTTTCAGACAGCGTATCGACCGCTCTATCGGGTAGTGAGGCGCGGGATCGCGTGCAGAACCTTCGTCATGAGTACGACGCAATTTTGGTTGGTGGGAACACAGCATTTGTCGATGAGCCAAGCCTCACTGACCGTAGCGGAAAGCTTCGCCGGCGTAAGCTTACTCGAGTTATTCTCAACAATAGCCTTCGCATTCCGCTAGATTCGCAACTTGTGGTCACTGCTCGGGACATCCCAACATTGGTTTGTACGAACAGTAAAGACAACGAAAAGATCGATGCCTTGAAGTCTTGTCAGGTAGATATTTTTGAACTATCCGGTGATGGAAGAAATATTTCCGAGGTCCTTGACGGGCTGAAAGAAAGAGACCTTCAAAGTGTTCTTGTCGAAGGCGGGACGGAGATCGCCGGTGCATTCTGCGATGCCGGGCTAGTCGACAAATTAACGTTTATCGCCGCGCCGCTTATTATCGGTGGTCAGGTGGCGCCGGTTTCCATTGGAGGCAGAGGAGCTCATTCGCTGCCAGACGCTATGCGGTTGGAGAACATTTCTATCAGGCATCTTGGCGACGATATTGAAATAACGGCTTATCCGAAAACGACACACGCCTGAGATCAGACGTTCGGAAATTGCTGAGACTGAATCATGTTCACGAGATCCGTCCGAGGCACCGACTATTTTTGAAGGATTAACGATCCACTGCCCGATATATTTCCGCGGTCGAAATGAAAAATGGATCTATCTTATAAGCAGCCAAAAGCAAAGCGTTCACTCGGCCAGAATTTTCTTGTCGATGATTCCGTTATCGATCGGATCGTTGGCGCATTAGGGAATATTGGGGGCGTTACAGTAGTCGAGATCGGACCAGGCAGAGGGGCATTGACGGAAAGGATTCTGGATACTGGAGCAATTCTCACGGCAATTGAGAAAGACACGATCCTCGCCGCCGAACTTAGGGAAGATTACAAGGATCGACAAAACTTTCAATGTGTAGAGTCGGACGTCTTGCAAGTAGACTTTGTGGCCGTGATCCCTGACGCAGCGACTTCTCCAGTTAAGCTGATCGGGAACCTGCCGTATAATATCTCGACCGCAATACTTGAACGGATCGCTGCGGAACGAGAACTATTCTCTCAAGCGGTTTTTATGTTCCAGCGCGAAGTTGTGAATCGAATAATTGCCAAGCCGGGCGACAGTGAGCGCGGGTATTACACCGTCTTGGTCGAGGCCGCGTTTGACGGGACGCATTTATTTGATGTTCCGCCAACGGCGTTCAAACCCCAACCAAAGGTGTGGAGTTCTGTCGTTTCGCTCACGCCGAAACCGCATTCGGTTGCAGATGAGCGTAGTTTCCGTAAACTTGTCGCCGCGGGTTTCGCTCAGAAGCGAAAGAATATTCTGAACAATCTAAAGCATTCCATGGCTGATGCCGCAGTCCTACTCGCAAATGCCTCGATAGACCCTCGCCGACGAGCTGAAACTTTGACTTTGGAGGAGTGGTTAACACTCTACGAACTAGCAAATAAAAATGGTCGGGCACTTTGAGGGGCCCGACCATTTATTGATTATTTGAACACTCGGTCTAAGGAACGAAGGCCGAAGGTGCAGGTTGATCACCATTTAGCCCGAACGCCGTGATTAAACTTCCTTGTGTCGAACGATTTATATACCATGTTCCTGTAGCAGGACGAAAGACTGCGGTATCCGCCTTACCGTCTCCGTCATAATCACCGGGTGCCGGTATATCAGTTGAGATACCGTATGGCACCGAGTAGAAGCTGAGGTCTTCGCTCCGCAGAATAAACCATTCGCCGCTCGCCGGTCTAAAGAACGCGATGTCGGTCTTTCCATCTCCAGTAAAATCCTGAGCGACAGGTTTGTCGGTCGGGCTTCCAAACTGAAGAGCAACGACCCCACCAGTAGAACGATCTATCCACCACTGTCCATTAGATGGACGAAAGATCGCAATGTCGGCTTTTCCGTCCGCATCGTAATCGCCAACCTGCGGAATGTCGCCATTAATCCCGAACTGGCGGATGATCGTGCCTTGCGTACTCGCCTGAATGAACCATGTACCGGTAGAAGGTCTGTACATTGCGATATCCGCTTTGCCATCATTGTCGTAGTCACCGGGAGCCGTAATATCTCCGATCGATCCGAAGGGAACTGCGTAAAAGCTGTTATCTTCGCTTCGCAAAATAAGCCATTCGCTGGTCGACTGCCGCCACACTGCTACATCAGTTTTACCGTCCCCAGTATAATCAGCGGGAACGATCTCGTCCGTAGTTGAACCGAACTGAAGGCCTACGGCGGTATTATCCGAGCTCTTCGAATACCACCACTGACCGCTTGATGGTCGGAAGATCGAAATGTCCGTCTTGTGGTCACCGTCGAAATCAACATGGGTTGCACGAGTTACTGCCGCCGCTTCGCCAAAAACTGTAAAGCGAGCAGCTTGAGAAACGGAAAAACCGTTCGCTGCTCCGGCATCTGCGATATACCATCTGGCGAAGAATGTCCGGCCGATCAACGATGCGTTATCCGGGATCGGTATGCTGACGGAGATCCAACCGTTTCCGTTACCTGTGTTCTGCGTCGTTGAACTTACTCTGGCGAAGGAACCCGCGGTTGGGATCGAAGAGCCTGCTCCGGGATCGTCCGCATCAATGACTAGTACCGCATTTGCGTTGCCGGCCGCAGCGGAAACTGAAACTGTAAAGTTTGGATTTCCTGCCAGCGGCGGCGAGATCGCTTTGATTTGAGGAGTAAATGACCCTGATCCGGCTCGTCCGACACCAGTTATCTGCGGCACTCTAGTTGATTCCATGTACAAACCTGGGCGGTCGAAACGTTCGGTTTCCGCCCGAACACGCGGGTCGGTCAGTGGGCGTTTCAAAAACGAGACGAGGTCAGCTTGTTGCTGGGCATTGAGTCCAAGATTCGCGATCAGATTGGGCTTATTGTTGGCGGTGAAATCTCCGCCGCGATTATAAAAAGCAACGACTTGCTCAAGGGTCGTGAACCGGCCGTTATGAAAGAACGAACCTCTGAGCTCCACATTCCTCAAACTCGGAACCCGGAATTCACCGCGATGGTTTGGATTTGCAGTGACCTGTTCACGTCCGATGTCATCAGTATCAGGACGCACTCCGATGTAGCGGAATGATTCGTCGGTAAACCTATTTCCCGTGTGACAGACAGCACAATTATTGGCCGGGGAATTGAATATGTTGCGACCGCGTAATTCCTGAGCAGTTAGGGACGGAATTCCCTGAACCTCCAGATCGATCGGCGCTCGGTCGCTATATAGAGATCTCTCAAACGTCGCGATCGCCAGAGCTATCCTTGACGGTGTCACCTCGGAAGTGCCAAATGCCTCAAAAAACAAGTCGGGATAAGATCGTCCACCGATCCACGTAGCGAGCGGAGCGGGAATTGTCGGCGAAAGCACGAGCGGTTTCGAACCAGCAATCCGACTTGCAACATTAACCCAGTCGCGGCCGTTGTGA
>JBBRUA010000330.1:0-3776 GCA_038248245.1 Pyrinomonadales bacterium
ACCCGGAGCACCCGCCGCCAAAATCGCCGCCGCCCCCATCACCTTTAAAAATTCACGTCGGCTTGTCTGATTTGTCATAAGTTCTTCAATCTTTACCCGGTATTAATGATTGCGAATGTAGGCTATTCTTTAGGCTTCCATAGCTTAAACCCATCGTGCATTAATTTCTTTGCGAGATTTTCACGGTCACTAGCCTTTGGGTGACGGAAATGCCAATGATGAAAACCTTCTTCAATACTAAAGAACTCGACCAGTTCCTGTAGTCTGTTTTCTCGCAAATTCTTAGAAACGTATTTCGCGAACGCTTTGTCATAAGTTAATACAACAAGCATTTTGTGATCATTTAAATTCACATTCGTTTGGCCGGCATCCGAAAACGCAGTAAGGGAAACGTGACCATTGAGTAAAGTGTCTAATGAATTATGCCGCACGAAAGCTTCAATTTTGGCGACAGAGTTTATGGTTTCATTCACATAGATTTCTTCAGTTCCTTTATTTTCCCAGTCATCGTGTAACTTAATCCAGAAACAGCGTATGTCCTTAAGTAACCTTACAGTCTCAAGGTAGACCTGAAGGAGATTCTCCTCTTCAACAACGACAACAATTTCAAATAGTCCATCGTCGTACTCTATCACCGAGAATCCCGGTCTTATCTGATCTACGTCAACTTCTGATTCACCGCCAGCCGCAATAACTCCGTACGGTAACCGATAACTATATTCGGACGGAAAATAATTACCACTATCCGCGATGTAAAGATCAAGTCCGTTTATTTGGATTACAGATTCAGGAAAGTCGGGAACGTCGGAATAATCAAGCTCAACGAGGATTGGGTTCTTAATTTCATTGTCTCTTGCAACTATCAAAAGTCGCTCAACTGCTTCACCAATATGGGAAGCCGAAGCCCAAATGGTCGCAAAGTAAGAAGTTTCCCCTTCGTTCGATTCGATCAATCCTCGAAAGAGTTCCATTTTTGAATTTGCTTTCACGGGTTTTGATTGGTCTCCTCTTTATTCTCTCGCAACGTCGAGAGCATCTCACCCAGCTTCTCCAGTTTATCGATCGGGAGGTCGCGGACGGCGGTTAGGATATTGGTGTCGTTCGGTGTCATTCGTCGTTGTTTTCCCGAATGTTCTCTCGTGCGGTACGCAGGTGCTCGGCGTCGGCGAGATCGTGCGGCCGTGCGGTGCGTTCCTTATTCTCGATTAGATCGTCAAGTGATATGTAATTGACAGAGAATTCGCCGATGCTCACTGTTTTACGGCGTCCCCAACAGTCAGCAAACGTCATTTCTTCGAGTTGGGAGATAATATCGATCCGATTTGGAGGTAGACCGATCTGGTAAAACGTTCCGGCAGTTGTAAGATCATCGCTCGTCAGCTCGTTCAACGGTGCGCCAAACTCACGCAGAGCGGCCAATACAATCTCGGCGTTTTCAGGTGAGCGATCGATCCAGACGTCGAGGTCTTTGGTATATCGAGGCTCGACGTGTTCGGCGTACGCATAGCCGCCGACAACCAGATACCTAACGCCCTTGTCGTTGAACACTTTCAACAGATCTTTGAAGTCTGAGTTCATCTTCCGATTTTCCCTTCATCTTCCAATAGTCAACCACCATCTCCCAAACGGCGTTGGCTCTCGCTTCGGAACTTAGGCCCTGCCAAAACTGAATATCAAACTCACGATCCGGCCGTTCGCCAAACTTCGACAGCCGAGTGACCATCATCCGCCCATCACGAAAAGTTGAGATCGTCTCTTTCATACCTCTATTTTATCACAGCCGTACCAACCAAAACGCCTGTCTTCGCCCCCTGCCGCAATCACAACTTGATACTTCCTCTAACGGAATCGTCGGGTTATACCTGCCGTCGAACTGCCGCTTCCTCAAGCAATTGAAGAATCTTGCGTGCGTTCGCGTCCTTACGATCACGAGCGCGATCGAGCGCGTTCATCTGCATCCAACCACGAATGGTCGGATCGGCACCTGCGTCGATCAAGACCTTCGCCATTTCATAGGTGCACTCCCGAGCGTTGAGGGGCGTGTTTCCAATGACCCGCTCATCGTTGGCGTTCACATTTGCCCCGGCTTCAATGAGACGTTTGGCTGTTTCCAAACGATTGTCCTGAACCGCGTAGTGCAGCGGCGTTTGCCCAAGGTCATCGAAGCGGTTGACGGGATACCTTCGCTCGATCAAGTCATTCAAGCGCGCAAGGTCGCCGTCCTGCGCCGCTCGGTGCAACTGCTCACGCTGATATTGTGCGGTCCAATCATTGCTCATCGGCAGATATACCCTGTGATTATAATGATCAATTCGGAATAAAACATCGTCTTAGCGATCTGCATGCCTCAACTCAAATGCTTCCTTTCGTCGTTCCCTTTCAACCCCGCAATCATCTCGCCCAGCTTTTCCAGTTTGTCAGCCGGACATAGTTATTTCTTTCGAACACGATCAACAATTACGTCAAATATGACGGTGACGAGGACAAATGTAACAAACACATAGAATAATATGTCTAGCAATGCGCTTATTGGAGAAAAAATTGTGTGGGTTTGGCCTAAATAGGAACGGAAAAATATCGATGGCAAGAAGTCAAAAGTTCCGAGAACTATAAATAGTAGATAGAAAAATACCGTTGCCAGAATCTTTTGTTTTGTCCTATTGGTCATAAAATCTCTTTTATCGTTGGCTATTACTCAACTCCGCGAGCATTTCACCCAACTTCTCCAGTTTATCGAGCGGGAGGTCGCGGACGGCTTTTTGGACGCTGGTGTCGGGGGGCGGTTTGGTGAGGGTGCGGAGGGCGTGGGTTTCGTGGACGACGGTTTTGCCGTCTTCGCGCCAGTCGAAAAGGTCGTTCGGCGTGCAGTTTAGCAGCAGGCAGAGGCGTTCCATCTGCTCGGGACGGACGTAGCCGATCTCGTTCTTCGCCCACCTGACGGCCGTCTGCGGCACAAACCCATTCTGCACCAACCAACTATACGGCCGCTCCACCCCGCGAAGCTTTAAGAGCCTTGTAAGATTAAAATAAAGCATTCGTCACCTCACTTTGAAGTATAATAATCCGAAACCCATGGTCTTACTGCTCACACGAACTTTAACCGTTTTCTTCGCGATGGTGCCGACCGTTTTCGCGTGTAGTCTAAGTCTTGCTGCAGGAGCGATCGATGACACATCAGACAGAGTTAAGCCAGCGTTCTGGTTGTTCTACAGCGGCATTTTTGTACTCGTAGTACATGTTGGGTTGTTCATATACAGAGTCTTAAAGAAGAAGCGAAAAAGTCAGTGGGTCTTTTGGAGTACCATCGTTCTCTCAATCTTTACCATCCCAATCGTGTTCTTCCTAATTTTGATGTCTGCCGGTATGTCATGTGGATTTGGTGCTAGCAATCCTCCGATATTCTTGCTGATCTTTGAGCTGATCTGCCTTACGGCTCAGCTAATTCCTTGGCGATTCTATCGTAAACCAACACAGTCACCGATTCCACTGAACTAGATCTATTACAGGGTCGATTTTCACACCTCTATACCGATACGCTTAATACGATAAATGCATTTTATTGAATGTGCAAGAGTACTGATAAAAGATAAGCGATGACGGATTAAACACGTTCAAGGCTGAATCAAAGATCAGTGAGGTTACATCAAATCATAGCGTGTTTTTATAAATGTGGTGCGATCACGAATAAACTTATAGTTAAGTTTTATAAATGATGGGCGATGATGGGTAAAAGATAAGCGATGTTTTTACTATTCGGTGCGACTTTTCCACGATCG
>JBBRUA010000331.1:0-3775 GCA_038248245.1 Pyrinomonadales bacterium
ATTTCGAGCGCATGCAGCTTCTGGATCGAATCGATCCATTTGAAACAAAACTCCGCTTTTTTGTGGATCGAAGGAATATTCTCCACGGCCGCAAACGCCTGTTCACGCTCGTGATGATCGGGAATGTACGTATCGAGCAGCGTCAGATAGAACTGCACGTGAACAGCCTCCTCATACAGCTGACGCGACAGATACATCCTCGCCTCAGGAGCATTGATATGCTTGTACAGGTTGAGAACGAGATTGTTCGACACGATCGAGTCGCCCGTCGCGAAAAACGCCACCAGACGATTGATCATATGCCGCTCGGACGGCGTCATTTTATTACGCAGATCGTTTACGTCTGTCGAAAAATCGACCTCCTCGACCGTCCACGTATTCTTGATCGCATTTTTGTACATCTCATAAAAATGCGGGTACTTCATCGGACGAAGCGTTAAATTGAAACCTTGATCTAATAACATAAATTTTATTCGCCTCTTAGCTTAAGTGGGACTGGAGCTTTATCCAGCTTCTTGATACTATCTGCCACCGGTAATTTTTCCGGCATTGTGCCACCGATATCTTCGATCGTTTTCCTAACCTTTGCTCCTACCTCAAAATGAGTTTTATTAGCTTTATCTTTTCCTTTGATCTCTTCGCGACGAAGTTTCTCTTCGGTTTGAGTTGCCCGGAAAAGATTAGCCGCAAGCTCAGTGCTTCCCATGTGGTCTAAAATTTGTTGGCCTTTCTTCAAGCCCTTCCGAGCATGGATATCCTTCGCGGCCATCCCGCCATATAGGCCTTTGTAACCATGGTTCTGGAAAATTGCATAGTCGATCGGCTCAATTACGCCCGCATCTCGCGCTGCCTCAGCTAACTGCTTGTTATGCAGTGACATCTCCTCGCGAAGAAAAATACGCTTTTCCCCTTCGGTCTTTAACTGCTGGTACACCTGCATCTGCTGGATTTCCTGCAAACGTGTCTGGACAGCAAAATACGTTTGTCCGAGAGCAACTATCTCCTTGCTGGAGTCGGCATTTTGTACGATAAGGTAGCAGCCATATCGCGACAACCGGACGTCATCGATCTCTCGTTTTGCACCTGAGCCAATCGGAACCATTGTGAGGACATCCTCAAAATGGTCTGATATTTTTATGCCGCTGTTATTACACGCTTCTTTTGCCCGCTCAATCACCGGCGTAAAGTGGCGGAATTGGGAATACTCAAGTATTCGACCGAGTTCTCGGGCACTCCAGAATTCATTCGTATCGTTATCAAATTTTTTGATCTGCTCGAAAACTGTCTGAGTATGAATCGTTAAGTCTTCTTTCATAAAAGAATTATTTATCGAAGCTCTACTGACATGCTTCGCACGCCTCAGGGTTTTCGAGCGAGCAAATTAATGCTTCTTCGTCCGAGAAAACTTTTGCAGGTGCGGCGGCGATCACTTCGGTTTCGGCGGCGTTTACCTGGGCGATCCGGGTCGCCGGCCTTGAGCGGAGGTAATACGTCGTCTTTAGTCCTTTTTGCCACGCATACATGTACATAGACGAAAGCTTGCCGATGTTCGGGCTTTCCATGAACAGGTTGAGCGACTGGCTCTGATCGATGAAGGCACCGCGGTCGGCGGCCATGTCGATCAGGGAACGCATCGGCACTTCCCACGCGGTGCGATAGATAGCCTTGAGTTCGTCGTTGAACTCGGCGATCTCCTGTACCGAGCCTTCCGAAAGCTTGATCTTATTGCGGATCTCATCGGTCCAGAGGCCGATCGCTTTTAGTTCATTAACTAGATATTTATTGATCTGGACGAAATCGCCTGACAGTGTTTCGCGTTTGAAAAGGTTCGATACCTGAGGCTCGATGCACTCGTAGCAACCGGCGATCGAGGCGATCGTCGCCGTCGGAGCGATCGCGATCATTAAACTATTTCGCAAGCCCTGCGTTTTGATCTTTTCGCGAAGAGCGTCCCAACGGCCGATATCGTCTGGCGTCACGCCCCAAAAATCAAACTGCATGTCGCCCTGAGCAGCACGGGTGTCGCCGAATGCCGGATGAACACCGCGTTCTGCAGCAAGATCAGATGAGGCGTCGAGAGCGGCGAAGTAGATCTCCTCCTGAATCTTTGCCGACATTTTGCGGGCTTCGTCCGAATCGAAAACAAGACGCATCTGGAAGAAAACATCCTGCAGACCCATTACGCCGAGGCCGATATTACGCCAGCGATTGTTAGAGTCGGCGGTTGTCGGGATAGCGTAATAGTTGAGGTCGATTACCTTGTCGAGTTGACGCACGGCGAGGCGGACATTGCGTCGCAGTTTGTCGAAGTCGAACTGCCCGTCCTTTACGTAACGTGCCGCATTGATTGAGCCAAGATTACATACAGCCGTTTCATCTTCGGATGTCACTTCGATGATCTCAGTGCAAAGATTCGATAGGTGGACGACGTTCTCGGGCTTAGCTGTCTGGTTCGATTTACGGTTGCTTGCGTCCTTAAATGTCATCCAGCCGTTGCCTGTCTGTGCCATCGTACGCATCATCTTTGCGTATAGGTCGCGGGCATTGATCTGTTTCATGAACAGGTCTTCTTCTTCGGCCTTCAGATAGGCGGTCTCAAACTCTTCACCGTATAGATCCGGAAAATGTGCAACGACTTTCGGATCGAATAGTGACCATTGAGCATCTGCCTGAACACGCTTCATGAAAAGATCCGGGATCCAATTCGCGAGATTTAAATTGTGCGTGCGGCGTGCATCGTCACCAGTGTTATCGCGAAGCTCGAGAAAATCGTCGATGTCGGCGTGCCAAGTTTCGAGATATACACAGCAAGCACCTTTACGTTTGCCGCCTTGATTCACTGCCGAAACTGACGAGTCGAGCGTTTTGAGCCATGGAACGATACCGTTGGAATGACCGTTCGTACCACGTATAAGCGAGCCTTGCGAACGGACGCGGTGATACGCGATGCCGATGCCACCCGAGAATTTCGAAAGCATCGCAACGTCGGCGTACTTCTTATAGATGCTCTCCAGGCTGTCGAGCGGGGAATCGAGCAGGAAGCAACTCGATAACTGTTCGTGCTGCGTGCCCGAATTGAAAAGTGTCGGCGTGCTCGGCACATACTCGAGCGACGAAAAAAGATTATAAAGGTCGATCGCTTCGTAAGGATTCTCGGCCAGTCCGCAGGCGACGCGCATCCAGAAGAACTGCGGCGTTTCGATAACGTCGCGGGTGATCGGGCTTTTTAATAAATAACGGTCATACAATGTGCGCAGTCCGAAAAACTCGAAAAGATCATTTCGCTCATTATTGATCGCATCGTTCAGCTTGCGGGTGTTTTGAATGACAAATTGTGCGACGCGGTCACCGATCAGACCTTCTTTTACGCCAAAGGCGATCGATTGCGAGAATGAATGTATCTCCTGATTGCGAACCTCTTTCTCAACGTACTGATTGAGCAACCGTGCTCCGAGCCGCGAATACTCCGGCTCCTCGAAAATTAGGCTTGCCGCAGTTTGGATCGACAGTTTATCCAGTTCCTGCGTTGTCGCTCCGTCATAAAGGCCGCTGATTGTTTTCGTTGCGATCCGCAGGCTGTCGACCGAGGGCAGATTTACGCAGCAGCGTGTGATCGCGCGTACGATCTTATTTATATCCACCGGTTCGAGCGAGCCGTTTCGTTTGCGGACCTGCATCGATGTCTGCGGAGCGTTATCTGTTTGGCGTGAAGTGGCGGTACTGTTCTGTCCTAAAAAGTTATCCATTGTGTTTTCGGTACGCTCGCAAGCTTGAA
>JBBRUA010000332.1:0-3763 GCA_038248245.1 Pyrinomonadales bacterium
GTCATCGAAAAAATTTTCGATATTAAAGCTGCCGACCGTCACCTCGCGTTCACCGGCCGGACTGACCGAAACGAAGCCCTTAACATTTTCGATGACCGGTGCATTAGAAGCATCTGTCAGGAGCGTGTAAAACTTTCGCGAATAGTCGATAATGCCAGTCAACGCTTTGATCGTCGCACCCGCAGGAACATCTATCGCCTTTGCCCCGGTTTGCGAAGCGCTGTCGATGCGCAAGATCTCGGGATTCATATCGAACAGGGGCGTCGTCGTCGGGAGCTTATCTACGATTGCCGTGAGCACATCTACACCGGCCTCCCGAAACGGTCGCGAGGCATTTTTAACGGTGGCAAAAAATATTCCGTTCGACGTCGCGACACCTGTCTTTTCATTTTTGAATCCGGTTGTCGGCCCAACCACTGTGATGTCTACCCGAACTCTCATGCCTTCAAAACGCTCCATCTGGTCGATCTTGCCTTTTGGATCGAGGTCGATAGATGTCAGTTCGATGGCGGCCGGGAGTGGATTGTCTTTCGACATTACCTTAACCGTCGGCTTCGTGAGTTCGGTAATGCTGAGGAATATCTTTTCGGTTCGCGGTCTAAATTCGGTCACGGTCGCATCGACTTGGACGAGGTCGCCCAGAGATACGGAGCCAACGCTGTTTTCTCCGTAAACAAGAATTCCTTCGGATGTTTTCGGATCCTTGTCCGCCAACGCGTCCGGCGTCTGAATGTAGAAACCTTTTTTTACGATGCCAGTGACGACACCGTTCACGCGGACGATCTCTTTTTCATGCGGCGATATACCCCTGTCGCCCTGGATCTGAGCGATCGAATATTCCTTTTGCCCAAATGCGGAAAAGGCGCCGGCCATGAGGATGGCGGCGCCGATTATAACTCGAAGACGGGTATTTCCCGACAGTTTGATTTTCATTACAATCTATCTCGTTTACGTTCGATCAATTCCTGTGTATTCTTCGGAATATTCTTGAAGAAATTATGCCCCGTCAGATTCTCGACCGCATCGACCGTCACACGAAAATCACGCCACGGAGCGTTGATATTCAGCGGCGGCTGATTCGGAACGATAATGCCAAACGCTCTGGTTGCACGGGTAACGCGTTCCAGATCGTTCGTTCCGTTCGGCAGGATCAGAACCACCTTCCACGTTACGGCCGGAACTACAATCTGCCCCGAGGCGATAGTGCCGATGGCTCCGCTCGGACCGGTCATAATGTATATCTCATTGCCTTGCTGCGCTAATGTCCGGCAGTAGGACTCAAATTCTTCCCATGGGCCCTGATTATTAGCGGAAAGTTGGGGAACGAAATTGGTCATCAGGAAAGTCGCCGAATTGTTCGGGACCGAGTTTGTCCGGTCGCCCGACGGACACATATGACCGCGATCGTATCCGGAACCGGAATAGCTATTATCCTGTACCTGAAACCAACCCGACGGCAGTGTCGTGTCCGGGCGGTAGTCGTCCTGACGCGGTGTCGTGCCGATCCAGTTGCTGTCGAGCCGCCAGGCGACCCAGTTTGGCGTCGCTTTGCTGCGGTTATACGACAGCGAATACTGCGGCTTGATCATCAAATAGTTATTCTCATTGGCAATGTCGCCCGTCGCTCCGCTTGGGTTGCCGAACAGAAGAGCATCTTCGTTCGGGAGCGGCGCGTTGATCGTGATGATCTGATTAAGATTGACAGTGCGTGCCTGGGCGTCGGATGCGACAGCAGTGATCGTCTGGTTGCCGCCCGGAAATGCCGCCGGAACCGTCGCCAAGTAGGAATAGATATTGTCGCCCGGAGTGACGTCGCCATTCGTTCCATTATCAAAAAACGTTTGCGTGCCCGAGCCGCCGATATTGGTCAGATTGCCAACGACCGTAACGCCTGTACTTGGAGGTGTGGTCGCCGGGGTAACGGTAACTCTCAGCAGGGTATTGCCGAGCGGCGAAACCGTCGTCGGGCTTGCCGAAATAGCCGCGAAAAGCGTAGCTCCACTGCCGCTGCAAACGAACGGTGCCGTCGCCGAGTTTCGTGCCGCGGCCGGGATCAGGCCCGAAAAATCGTTCGCGTTATTATCAGTATCCTGACAACCGTTTTGATTTCGAGCGGTACTGTTGTTGATCGTCGGAGCGGCAGCCACGGTCGTTTCGACAAACACGTTGCTCGCCGTTCCCCAACCTAAAGAGTCGATCACGGTACCCGTATTTTGTGCACCGTTCCTGACAGCAAGGCCGCCCCCGGCCTGGCCCATCGAACACATGCATATTGCCGGGCTGTAGGTCAGATCAGGGGTCACGCCGCCGTCGTAGTTGGTTGATGCAATGAGATAGTATTGTCCGGGCTGGACGAGCGTCGAGGTTGTCCACGTCGCAAATGGACCGACATCGTTCGAACCGGTTGCCGACCGGTAAACAAGCCGGTAGCCGTTAAGGTCAACAGCAATCGAGCCATTGTTATGCAACTCCACAAACTCATCGTCCGCCACAACGCCGCCGGTTTGAACCTGACTGATTACAATGTTTGGCGATACAAACGACGCATCCGCATCGATCACAACCTCGGTTTGAGCCGAGGTGCGAAATCCGACAATGGTAAACGTCACCGCAATTGAAAAGATCGCGGCGAACAATAAATACTTCTTCATTAAACCACTTCCTATTAAACAACAAATCAGGAGGGATCTGACAGGCAAGCTATATTTTTACCACATCTTGGATTAAAACCGAACCTCCACCGTTGCACGTGTAACGCAAAGTTTATAAGTGAAGAACATCGGCCATTGCATCAACGCATCGGACGCGGATAGACGACGGGACTCTTATTACCGTCTTTGTCCACCGCCCGGACGCCAAAAAAGTAATTGTCCTTCGACATTCCTTTCGCCGTGTAGGTCGAGACGTTACCGACGAACAGCGACTTGCTCCATTCCGGCTCGGTCGTTTCGCGCCAGACGATCTCGTAACCGGCGAGATCGGCGTCGGTGTTTGCTTCCCATTTGAGGTCGGTGTCGTTGGTTAATTTTGCTGTAACGATGCCAACGCCTTTGGGTTTTGCGGGAGCGGAGGCGAGACTAGCGAGGGCGACCAAATTAACGCGTGCGACGTTTGAGGTGTATTCGAAATCGACGAATTCCGGTGTGTCACCGTAAAAAACCCCATTCTCCGTTCGGACGTTTTGGTGCTGGTGCGTGTAATCTTCGTCGGACTCGGTAAAACGGACACCGGCGAAACCGCGTTCGACGAAGGGAATGTGGTCGCCGCCGCGAAGATATCGGTCACGGCGATAGATCATCCAAACGCTGAAGTTTTTGAGATAGCGATCGGACTGTTCCTTAATAAACCGTGCAAGCTGGCGCGAAGCAGAATCGTTTTCACCGCCGACGCTGCGGCGTGTGTTACCTTCCTGTTCGGTCTCGCTCGACGGTACGCCTTCGCTGAAAACGCGCACCTTTTTTCGGTTTGCTGAATTCTTGTACGAAGTGACGCCGCCAACAATGTCGTTCGTGAACATCGCCTCAATATTCATTTTCGATTGTTTGGCCCGCTCAGCGAAATTTGCCGCACCGAGCAAACCCTGCTCTTCGCCCGGAACGGCCATAAAAATGATGGTCGCGTCAAACTTTCGTTTCGACATAACGCGGGCAAGTTCGATCGAAATGGCGGTACCGGAAGCATCGTCGTTTGCTCCCGGCGCATCGCATTTCGCGTCGGTCGGCGAAGTGCACATCGAATCGTAATGGCCCGAGACGACATAATA
>JBBRUA010000333.1:0-3760 GCA_038248245.1 Pyrinomonadales bacterium
TAGTGAGCCAGTTTTTCGTGAACATGAAAACGGTAATTTTCATTGCCAAATCCAAGTGCCTGATGCCATTTAACACGCAAATTCTTCCATTTTTCGAACCAGACAACAAATTATCCCGATACTTGGGAAGGCGGCCTATGGCGACCGGCCGATATCGCGAATATCGAGATGACGGCTTCGCGAAGCCTTTTGCAAATGGCGGCGAAATTCCGTCCCCGTTATCTCCGGAATTTCTACGATCACGGCAAGGCTAATCTACAGCCAAAACCGGACGAACCGCAGGCATTCATAATCTCCGCCGGTCAGCCGAACGCCGAATCGGTGTCGCGTCTGATCGAGATTCTGATGTGGCAGGGAATCGAGGTCCATCAATTGACGCGCGAGCTTTACGTCAGAATGCCGCAGATGAAAGAGGTCCACGAAACACCGCTCGGCGGCTATCTTGTCTTCGTGAATCAGCCGCAGAAAAACAACATTTTGAGCCTCTTTGAAAAGCAAGTTTACCCACACCGCCTATTGCCGAATGGCGATGCCGAAGCGCCGTATGACGTCGCCGGTTGGACGTTGCCGCTACAGATGGGCGTTGAATATGAAACGATAACCGAGATCGATAATCTCGCCAAAGACCTCCCGAGTTTGAAACGCGTTGAATCTCAAAATCAGGTTCGCAGCTCACTCGGGCTTGACCAGTCCGGCACGCCGTTCGGCAAGATCCGCCAACTTAAAGTGCGGCCGCGGATCGGTTTATACAAAGGTTACACGAGTTCGATGGACGAGGGCTGGACGAGATTGGTGCTGGACACGTTCATGATTCCCTTCATATCCGTCACCGACGCGGCGGTGCGTAGCGGAGAATTGCCTTTAGACGCGATCATTCTGCCCGCTGACGGCGAAAATTCGATCGTGAAAGGCCTGAGTGCCGATCGCTACCCGGCGGAGTTTGCGGGTGGAATTGGAGAAGCGGGCGTCGAAAATCTGAAAAAATATGTCGCGAATGGCGGCAAGCTGATCTGTTTCGACGATTCGTGCGAGATGGTGATCAAACGGTTCGCCCTCCCGATCAAAAACGTCCTCGCCGGGCTCAAACGTAGCGAATTCTACAATCCCGGATCCATCGTCGCCCTCGACGTCGACACGAGCGATCCGATTGCAAAGGGTTTGAAAAAAGATACAGCGGCGTATTTCTCATCGAGCTCCGCATTCGAGATCGCCGCCGACGCACAGGTCAACGTTGTCGCCAGATATGCTGCAAAAGACGCCCTTTTATCCGGCTGGATGCTCGGCGAAAAATACCTTAACGGCAAACCATCTCTCGTCGAAACAAGCTACGGCAAAGGCAAGATCGTCCTCTTCGCCTTCCGCCCCCAACACCGCGGTCAGTCGTGGGGAACGTTCCCATTCATTTTCAATGCGCTAGAGAAATAAAGTTCTGGCTAGCCGTTTTTTATTCGTGCATACGGATATTGCCCGATCTTTTTTACCGAATAATAGCTGTTAAGGCCGGATATTCCGGCGGAGTCGGCCGTTTCGAGATCGAGATGGCCTTCGCTGTCGAGAGCTTCGTCTGGGACGATCGCGATCGCGATGCGGCCAATTATCAGCGTTGTGCCGTTTTGTCTTATCGGTAATTCTTCTATTAACTCGAGGCCGAGTTTCAGGCTGCTTTCGAGTACGAACGGTGCTTCGAAGCCATCGATAAATTCCTCAGTAAGACCACAGGCCTCGAATTCGGAAACGTCTCGCGGGAATTTCGCGGAGGTCTGGTGAGCCTGTTCCGCGAACGACGGGTGAACGTGGTTGATCGTGTATTTGCCGTTCGCAGTAATATTTTCATACGTATGCCGCGGCACCTCTCCTGCCGGCCGCGTCACGAAACCGATCAGCGCCGGGTCGCTACCGAGATGGATAACGGAGCTAAAGATCGCGAGGTTCGTGTTCCCCGTGTCCGAAACCGTTCCAATCAGATTCGCTGGCTTTATGCCGGTGATCGAATTGATCAAATTGAGGCGGTAGATGCGTTCCATATTTTGGATAGCGGTGGTATCGAGTTTCATAAATCTTGATAATTTAGGCCAGCAGGCGTTCGCACTTTTTCCAGAACGAGAAAAACGAGGAAAAGTATCCCGGAACGTCGAACATCCAATCTCGGCTCGTCTCCGTTCCGCGATAATGCCTTGACAGCGGATGCTCCTTGAATCGGATGTCGAGATCGCGGTTGGCGACGAGATCATCGAATTCGCCGACGAATAACTGCATACCCTCGATATTCCGGCTCAGGCCTACAATAAAATCGATAACGCGGGGCGATATCGGATATTTGCGAAAATGTGAAGGTTCGAGCAATAGGATGCGGTTCGCCTCGATGCCATCGTTCCATTTTGGGTCAAGATTGTAGCTATTGTAAATGAGCGTTGGAATGCCCGGTTTGAGATCTATCGGTTCTGCCGCTGGCAAAATTGTAGCAAACTCGGGCGAAACGGTTTGTGAAAGTTCCGCCGGGATCTCCATATTCTCGAATTCAGCGTAATCGACATCGAGGAAAGTCCCATGCTGATTTGTATAGCAATAGCGGTTGATATTTTCCTGGTTGGCGTAATATTTCTTGTTGCTCGCCGAACCGACTACCCACTGCCAGCTGATCGCGTTGCTCGCCCAGTCGCCGTCGATCAGGTGATAATACATCCAGCGTGCCGGCGTCAGCCAATGGCTACGTCCGACATTACAGGCGATCGCCGCCGTGTACATTCGGATATGGTTGTGCAGATAGCCTGTCTCATACAGGCCATCGATCGCGATATCAAGCGCATCGATCCCGGTCGTAGTGTCAACGATCGAAGCAGCGATCTGCGTGTTCGCAACGCCAGCCTGCGGATGCCGCAGGTCACGATCGATCATTTGTTCTTTGACCTGCCACGTACGCTGATAAAATTCCCGCCAGGCAAGCTCTTGAATAAATTTTTCGATTCTTCTCGGTTCAAAACCGCGTTTCAGCACCGAGTCCAGAACCGTTTTTGTCGAGATCACACCCCGCGAAATGTACGGCGAAAGATAGGTAACATCACCATCAATAAAATTTCGCGTCCGTGCATATCGAACCGGGTCGATCCGCTCGACACGTTCAATGATCGAGGCCAGATCGACGGGGAAATCAGGTTGAGAATTTCGCATATTTGTTTTTACAAAAATCTACATTCGTACAGTGCGGCTAATGAGTTTCGCAATAGGGCGAAAAAGTACGGTGATTTGGTTGATGGGTTTTGATATGATTAGGAGATGATCATTCGACGTGGACTGTCGGTCTTTTCCATTGTTTTGTTGGTTGCAGGTGCGGCGTTTGCTGATACGTTCGATTTTACAAAGCTTTCTGTCGAACCGCTGATCCGTATCGGTTTGTCCACGAATTCAAGCTCGGTTTCGATCACTACAACCGATTCGACGTTGATCGCGGCGAGTCCGGACGAGGCGAATCGGTTGCTCGCGACGAACCGGGTGACGGTTTCGGCACGGGCGTATCGGGCGCCTGAGGTAGAGAATTACCGTATCGAATTTCAGAATTTACCGACGCAGGCAGAGGCAGCGGAACTGGCGAAAGACATTCGCGAGGCGACCGGCGAGACGGCGTTCGCGAGTATCGATACGGCCTCAAATACCTGGAAAGTCTGGGTCGGATCCATCAAGGAAACAAGCTTTGACGCGGATGAATTAAAGGCGAAGCTCGCCGAAAAAGGTTTTGAGGACGGCGTGACGATAACTGAGAAAA
>JBBRUA010000334.1:0-3717 GCA_038248245.1 Pyrinomonadales bacterium
CCGAGGGTTACAGGGAAATGATCGGCGAAGAGACCGGCAAGTATTTCATCAGTAAGGCGGAACTCATCACCGAAGGCCGTTTCGATCTGATTGGATACAAAAACGTTTACGTCGGAACAGAGGTCGATTGGCATCTTGAACCCGTTTCCGGCCATCGTTCGCCAGCTAAACATTGGAAGCAGTTCGACGAACTCGACAGCAGCGAGACCGGCGACAAAAAGATCGTCTGGGAACTGAACCGCCACCAGCATTTTTTCACGCTCGGCGTCGCATACCTGCTGACCGGAGACGAGCGTTTTGCTGAAACATTTGTTCGCCATCTCGAGTCATGGATCGAGCAGAATCCACCAGGAATCGGAGTTAACTGGCTTAGTAGTTTAGAGGTGTCGTTCCGTTCGATCTCATGGATCTGGGCGTTTCAATTCTTTCGACATTCAAACGCCTTCACGCCCGAGATATTCAAGAAGTCGGTCAAGGTATTGCACCTGCACGGACGTCACATCGAAAAGTACCTTTCTAGTTATTACAGCCCGAACACGCATCTTACCGGCGAGGCTCTCGGACTGTATTATTTGGGGACGCAGTTGCCGTTTCTCGCCCGGGCGAAAAATTGGCGAAAGCTTGGCCAGGATATCTTGCTCGATGAGGTCACACGTCAGTTTCACGAGGACGGCGTATATTTTGAGCAAAGCACCTGGTATCAGCGATACACGATCGACTTTTACTCGCATTTCCTAATTCTCCGCGAACTTTCAAACGATGTTGCACATGACAAACGAAACAACGTTTTAGACGAGCGATTAAAAGCGGCATTCGATTTTATGATGCACGTCACGCGGCCTGACGGCACGACGCCAATGATCGGCGACGATGACGGCGGGCGAATGCTCCCGATAACGATGGCGAGGCCGGATGATTTCCGAGGTTCTCTTGCCGTCGGCGCAGCGGCGAATGGACGCGGCGATCTCAAATTTGTCGCCGGTAGCTCTATCGACGAAGTCTTCTGGCTGCTCGGAAGAAATTCGGCGAAATCGTACCGAAAACTAGCGTCGGTCGAACCGGAAACAACATCAAGAAATTTCCCTATCGGCGGATATTTCGTCATGCGTGACGGCTGGGCGGACACGGATAATTTTATGCTCGTCGACTGCGGTCAGGTCGGCGGCCTCGCCGGTGGCCACGGCCACGCAGATACTCTGACGATTGATGCGGTCATGCACGGTCGGACGCTTCTGATCGATCCCGGCACTTATTCGTACCACGCTTCAAACGAAATGCGCGATCTCTTTCGCTCAAGTGCCGCCCACAATACAGTGACGGTCGACGATCTCTCTTCATCTGATCCGGGCGGAACATTTAGTTGGCGGTCGCGGGCAAAGGCAACCCAGATCTCAAGCATCACCGACAGCCGATTCGATTATTTTGAGGGTTCGCATGATGGATATTCCTCAAAGATCGAGGGAACGACGCACAATCGAAGCATACTTTTTCTCAAAAACGATTACTGGATCGTTCGTGATCTGGTTCAAACGACCGGCGAACACGAACATGCTTTGAACTTTCACTATCCGGTCGGCAGCAAAGTGGAGACCGACGTCGAAGGCGATTTTGTGGGAGATAAAGATCACCGCATATTTTCATTCGGTGACGGAGGCCGCTGGCAGCAGAACGAAAGCTGGGTTTCGAACGAATTTGGCAACAAGACGAACGCTCCGCTACTCCGATTCATGCTAAAAGGCCGCGGGACGCAGGAGTTTTTCACGTTCATCCTACCGAGCGAGGCCGGATATTCGAAACCTGAGGTGACTGAGCTGCCGATTACCGGCGGGCGGGCATTTGTGATAAATTATCACGGCTATAACGATGTTTTTGTTGTCGGCGACGAAGACGGCACGCTTTTGACGACCGAGCTTTTCGAAACCAATTTCCGCTACACTTGGGCACGTCTAAATGAGGGCGAATCGATGCCGGAGGAATTCGTGCTTGTCGGTGGCAATCGTTTCGCGATCAACGGACTCGATGTTTTCGAAAGCGATAACACACGCGGATCGGCCGCGATCCGTCGGATGGGCGACGAACTCTATATCCGTTCCGACGGCGAACTCAGCACGATCTTGCTTCCTTAACGACTTTCATTTCAGTTGAAAAAACGCGTACTACAATTTACCGGCAGCTTTCACCAAGGCGGTTCCGAACGTCAGGCCGTGGCACTGACGAGTCTCTTGTTCAGGGACAAGACCCACGAAGTTTTCGTCGCCACTCTCAACAAAGACGGGATTCTGCTCGCCGATCTTGACGGCCTCGGTCTGCCGGAGATCGCGGAATTTAAGCTCACCTCGTTTTACAACGCCAATTTCGTCAAACAGGTTAGGCGCTGTGTCGCTTATTTACGCGAAAATAAGATCGACCTTGTCCACACGCACGATTTTTACACAAACGTTTTCGGAATGGCGGCCGCTACACTCGCGGGAATTCCGGCACGGATCGCCTCGAAACGCGAGACGGGCGGAATGCGTTCGTCGGCACAGGAATTTATTGAAAAGCTCGCATTTAATCGAGCAAAAAGAATCGTCGTCAATTCCGCCGCAGTTCGCGAACATTTAATTGAGAGGTCGATCCCAGCCGCCAAACTCCGCCTTATCTACAACGGACTCGATCTGAGCCGATTTGAAAATGCTGGAGACAAAAATTCAGAAGACCAGTTTGGCTTACCTTCCGGCGAAAATATCAGAGTCGTAACTCTGATCGCAAACCTTCGTCATTCCGTAAAGAATGTGCCGATGCTGCTGCGGGCTGCGAAGACCGTGATCGCGACAATGCCGAATGTTCATTTCGTCATCGCCGGCGAAGGCGAACTTGAGCTTGGGCTGAAGGCTCAGGCCGAGAATCTCGGCGTGAGCGAAAAGGTTCACTTTATCGGCCGTTGTACTAACGTTCCCGCATTGCTCAGTAAATCGGGCATCTGCGTTCTCACCTCGACCGCCGAGGGATTTTCAAACGCGATCCTTGAATATATGGCCGCCGGAAAACCAGTGGTCGCGACGAATGTAGGCGGAGCGGCCGAGGCGGTCGTCGATGGCGAGACCGGTTATCTGGTATCATCTGACGACGACGAAAACCTCGCGGCGAGATTAACGGCACTGTTGGAAAACGAGCAGCTTATGTCCGAGTTTGGGCAGAACGGTCGAATCGTAGTCGCGGAAAAGTTCTCCGAGAACGCACAATTAGCCAACACTTTGAATTTGTACGAGAGCGTTCTCTCGTAAAAGAACAATGACGATGCACGTTCTACAACTTGGCCCACATCCGCCGCCGGAGGGCGGCGTGAGCCGGAACATGCTTTCGATACGCGACCAATTACTGCGTGAGGGCAATGAGTGCACGATCATTGCGACCACAAATGGCGAGGCCGCTGCCGGCGAAAAAAACGTCCTTCGGCCGCGTTCAGCATTCGCCCTCCTGAGCCTGCTTTCGACTCGGCGTTACGACATTCTGCACCTGCACATCGGCGGTGAGGTGACGCCTAGAGTGATCGGCCTTGCTGCGGCGTGTTCGCTCTTCGCCCGCGGGCGATGCGTGATGACGCTTCATTCCGGAGCTTTTCCGGATTCGGAAGAAGGCCGTTCGGCAAAGTCAAATTCCATCTACGGCCGGATATTTCGTCGATTTTCGCGAATAATTGCTGTCAACGAAAAGATCGCCGACGTCTTTCGCCGC
>JBBRUA010000335.1:0-3686 GCA_038248245.1 Pyrinomonadales bacterium
GCAGCAACGTCAATATCAAATCCGACCCACGTTAGGTCCACAGACGATGTCACCGCACCTGCTCCCGATATATTAAGGAGCGGACTAAGCCAGCAAACTTCCTGATCGAGGTCAATCGATTCCAACACGCCGCCGGCGGTGGTGTTGAAATAGTCATTGGGATCACGTATGTCACCAACCTGGCAAGTGCCAGCCGGATCCCAAGACGTTAGGAACCAGGGCGTAGTCGTGAAATCGTTGACACAATTGAGGCGGTAACCCTTATTAGGGGTCGAAAACGTTTCAAGGTACTGAGCGCGTGATGTCACCCAACCTAGAGTGACGATCACGCCAACGCCGATAAAGATAAAAAGTCGTGACAGGAATTTCGAGCTGTTCATACGGGCATCCTCCGGCAACATGAATAAACTATGGGCTGATGACGCCATTATACTCATAAATTTACAGAAACAAAAGACTTTTCTTCAGTCGGTGCGATCCAGCAAGTCTTTATTCGGCTCTGAATAGTTCGATCGCGTGAGCGACCAATGCCGGCGGGCGCGTTTGTTCAGATTTGAAATGAAAAAGGGGAAGCCGGATTTGGCTTCCCCTATTATGGTTTAGGTTGGTGGGCGGTTTACCAGATCTCGCATACCTTTTCGCGGATCATTTTGGACGGGGCTTTGCAGGCGAAGGCTTCGGCGAACTCGGGCATGTTGGACATCGGCCCGTTGACGCGCCATTGGGGCAGGGAGTGAGAGTTGGTCGCGACCTGTTGGCGTTCGGCCTCGGGCGTGTATTTACCGGCCCAAACCTGTGCCCATCCGAGGAAGAATCGCTGTTCCGGTGTAAACCCGTCGATATTAGCCGGACGAGGTTTGCCTTCGAGTGATTTCTTGAATGCGTAGTAAGAAACGGTCAGGCCGGCAAAATCACCGATGTTCTCGCCGAGCGTCAGCTTGCCGTTGATAAAGAGGTTAGGCTGCACCTCGTACTCGTTGAACTGTTTGACGACGCAATCGGCGCGCTCTTCGAATTTGGCACGGTCCTCGGCGGTCCACCACATTTTAAGGTTGCCGTCGGCGTCAAACCGGCTGCCCGAATCGTCAAAACCGTGCGTGATCTCGTGACCGATCACACCGCCGATCGCACCGTAGTTGATGGCGTCATCAGCATTAAAATTAAAAAACGGAGGTTGCAGAATGCCGGCCGGGAACGTGATATCGTTGTTGACGCTGTTGTACGAAGCGTTGACGGTCGGCGGTGTCATGCCCATACGGTTCTTGTCACGCGGCTTGCCTAGATCTTTGAAATTGCGTGCGATCTGGAATTGGTTCGAGCGTAAGATGTTGCCTGCGTACGATTTGCGGTCGACCTTGAGGCCGGCGTAACCGCGAAGGACATCGGGATAACCGATCTTTCGTTTGAAGGTAGAAAGTTTGGCATGCGCCTGCTTTTTGGTCTCGGAGCTCATCCATGTGAGGCCGTCGATGCGTTCTTTCATCGAGACCATCAGGTTGTCGATCATCGAATTCATCCGGGCCTTGGCCTCGGGTTTGAATGCGATTCTCGCGTACTCCATACCGAGAGCTTCGCCGAGAGCTCCGTCGACCGCCTGCGTGCAGGTTTTCCATCGGGGCTGGCGTTCCTTTTGCCCGCTGAGGTATTTGCCGAAGAAGTTAAAGCTCTCGTCGGCGTACGCCTTCGGCAGGGCAGGTGCGGTCGAGTTGATCGTCATCCAGCGGAAGTAGACCTTCCAATCTTCGACCGGTACTGCGGTCAGCATCGCGTTCACTTCTTTGAAGAAGTTCGGCTGAGCGAGATTGATGTTCGCCTCGGGCGTCACGCCGCGTGCCGCCATATATGTCGCCCACGAAAGATTGGGCGTCAATTCCTGAGCGGCCGTCATCGTGATCTTGTTGTAACGCGTATCCGGATTGCGCATCTCCGTCTGAGCCAGCGAAGCGTTCGCAAGCCGCGTCTGCATACGCAGAACGGTCGCCGCGTGCGCCGCAGCCGCCTCAGGCGTGTCGCCGAGCAGCTTGAACATATTCGTCATATACTCAACGAATTTGGCGCGTGTTTCGATGGATTTAGCGTCGTCCTTTGTGTAATATTCTTTGCCCTGCAGCGTCAGGCCGCCCTGCCCGGCGTTAATCATGACCGCGTTCGAATTTTTCAGGTCGGCCCCGGCACCAAAACCAAAGACGGCGGGCAGCGGAGCACTGTGAAGTTTGCCGATCAGTTTAACTATGTCACCCGACGAACGGAGCTTATCGATGTCGGCTAGGTGCCCTTTGATCGGCGTGAGCCCGGCTTTTTCGATCGACGCTTCGTCCATACACGAGGCGTAATAGTCGCCGATCATCTGCTGATCACTGCCATTCTTTGCCTTTGACGTGGACGCTTTTTCGAGCACGTCTTTGAGCAGTGCGTTGTTCGAGTCGCCCAGAATATTAAACGTCCCCCAACGTGATTCACTTGCCGGGATCTGCGTGCTCTTCAGCCATGAACCGTTCGCGTATTGAAAAAAGTCCTGGCAGGCGTCAGTGGTTGTATCCATTCGGCCGGTATCAAACCCTTTGCTCTGAGCCAGCACGCTGGTGTAAATAGACATCACGACGACGAGCGTCGTCACAAACCGAAAAACATTTGTTCGCATAGATTGCTCCTTTCTAGAATCGACGTTAATACGGAGGGAATTAACAAAAAGTTTACGTCAGAAGTTTCCTTGATTACAAGATGGGGACGAAATTTTCTGCAACGCGCTTTTGCAGTTCGGCGGCAAGAAGTTTTCGGTCGGTGTTGGAAATCGGTTCATCGCCAAAAGTCACTGTCGCCGTGTATTCACGTTCCTTAAACAGCCTCCAAAGGTGAGCGAAAAAACCTATATCTTCCCACCAGCACACGGCGACACTCGCTGGCACCGCACCGGGCGGCGTGCTGTAACTGATCGTCACGTACGAAACCGGAATTCCGCTGACGGCCGCAAACTGGAGAAATGACGAATTAAACGGCAAGACAGCATCGCCTTTGGTGCTGGTGCCTTCCGGGAAAACGATCACGCCTTCGCCGGCGTCGAGGCGTTTGATTATCTCGTCGCCGGCCCGCGGAATGTCACGTCGATTCTCACGGTCAATAAAGATCATTCCCAGATCGCGAGTGATCCGGCCCGCTAAGAACCATCCGTCGATATCCTTTTTAGCAACAAAAACACCTTTCGCGGCGACACGCAACGCACCGATATCGGCGTAGCCGAGATGGTTAGAGACCAGGAAGAACGGCGGCTTCGGTGGCGTTCCGATGATATCGAGCTTCATACCGGAGATTCGAACAAAGCTCAGTGTCCAGTAATAAAAGATAGTTTGCCGCCAGTGGATCTTGTTAGGAATAAAAAAATGCGTGAAGAACCAGAAGTAATAAAGTCCGAGAGTCGCAGTCACGAAGAGAGAGGTTTTTATCAGGGCACGGACAAATCGCATGGTTTTTTCGCTAGGGTTTGGTGTCGGTCTTCTTGAAATTGTAGCGAAGCAGGACACGCATTGGCAAAGATTTGCCGTTACGTTCCGCTGGGCGCCAATTCATCGCCCTCACGGCTTTCTCCACCGATTCATCAAGCCCGTATCCGGCCCAGCGAAATATCTCGGTCCGCGTAATGGCGCCGCTCGCGTCCAGGTCTAAAACGATCTCGACCGTCGCTGTGACAC
>JBBRUA010000336.1:0-3669 GCA_038248245.1 Pyrinomonadales bacterium
ACTGGATTGATCAAGCAGCAACGACACCGCGACATCACGCTGGCGGCGGAGCTTTTTGGTGTAGATATTGTCGGACGGCTGGCCGTCGGCTTTGCGGTCGACGACAAAATCGACGAGGGCGTTCAGATCGTAGTCTTCGCCGTCGAGTTCGCGGTTGACGCGGGTCAGGTTTTCGGGCTTCATCAGCTGGAATTGATGGCGAATGGACGAGATCACGCCGCGATATCGCGAGCGGGCGATCTCGACGAACGTTCGGTCGCCTTGCTTCACCTTTTTCTCGATGACACGGCTCCAGCCGACGCGGTAATCGTTGAGATCGCGGTCCCATTCATCATACGCGAAGGCGACGTCGTCGGCCTCGAGCGGCTGTTCGGGCATTTCGCTCTGCGACCACGCCTCGGCGCCCTCGAGATCGTCGGGTTCGCCTTCGTCGTCGAGACTGTTCCAGGCGTTGAAGAGATCGCGAATGTCCTCGGCGTTCTTTGGCTTTTCACGCTTAACTTTGTCCTCGGTCACGGCCTCGGCGGCGTCTTTGTCGTCGTAGGCAAATTCGCTTTTATCCTCGGTATTATCGGAGTCAGTTTCCTGCGTTTCGTCCGAAGTGATGTTCTGAAAAAGGTTGTAAACGCGGCTCGTCGCCATCAGCGAATCGGCGACGGTCGCACCGCTCATCGCGAGGTATTTCTCGACGACGGTTTCGATCTCGCTGACGATCTGACCGTAGAACTGTTTGGCGTCGTCGGTCGCTCCGCCGCAGAGCGTGATCTGAAACAGCAGCTCGAACGGCACCTGATACATCGGCAGGTCGAATATATACGGGCGGTTGGCTCCCAAGTGCGATTTCATCAGATCGAGGTCTTTTCGCAGGCCGCGATAGGCGTGACGAAGCCGGCTGTCGATGCGGGCGTTCTCCATCGTCGAGAAGACCTTGCGGGCGAGTCTCGGCTCGGGAAATGCAGTTATTACCGCTCGATAATCGGAGTTCTTCGGCAGCTTTTTGGCTTTGGTCTGTTCGCGAATCTCCTTTTCCGACAGAGCTTTTTCGCCGGTTTGCACGTCCTCGATATAACCGGCGAGTGAGAAGGCGTCGAGTTGGTCGGCGGTTGCGGAGTAAAGATCGGAGAGGTCGGCGAAGGCGGCCTTGAGACCGTTTGTGTCTTGCTCGAAGGTGCCGAACTCGATCTGACCGGCACCGTGGGCGGCGAGGACTTTGTAGAGGCGAAAATCCATCTCGTCGTCCTCAAATTCGGCGACGGTCGCGGGTAGAAAAATTGTTTTGCCGTCACCGATCCGCGATTCCTGCGGCATGGCGGTGATCGGGGCGACCTCGATCTCCTTCCCCGTTAGTGCCTCAATATACATTCGCAAAACGCCCTGCACGCGTTCGAGCGGCAGGCCGAGCCTTGTCTTCTGAAGCTTTGCGTTCGACTCGCGAGTCTCTAGCGCGAAATAGCTGCGGCGTGCTTTGGTCGAGTCCGATGCGCGTTCGCGGATACCGGTTTCGACCCATTCCTCGAACTCTTCGATTGACACTGTTTTCAGGGCACCGGAGCTCGATTTGAATGCGGCGAGGGCACTTTCGGCGTCGGTCTCGGCGATCTTTGCGGTCAGTTGAAGGATCCGCCGGATCGCATCGCCGTTGCCGGCTTTTTTGTTGATTTTCGTCTGTCCAAAGAATTTTGGAGTCGCTCTTAGAAACGAGATCAGAACGGCGTTGCCGTGGCGGGCGATCGTCGCGGCCAGGTCGCACCAGTCGCCGAAAGTGTCGCCGCCGGACGCGAGCACCGTGCTGCCGGCCGCGACGAAATGGAGCGTGACGCTGCCGCCAAACTCAAGGAATTCGCCGGAGCGGTTCATCAAAAGTACGGCGTCCGACGCAGTTATTTTTTCGAGGGCCTCGGGCAGATTTGCCCACAGATCGGCCGTCATGCCGCCGGTGCGGTCGGCGAATAGCGAGGCGAGTTTCAGGATCGAATCCGATACGGCCTTTTTGTCATCGCCATATTTCGTGAGTGCGGCGGCGACCTCCGGCGTGCGCTGCAGGAATTCGGAACTGTGCTTCGCCGAACGTTGGGCGATCTCGACGGCGAGGGCGAGAATTTCGGTCAAAAGTTCATCGTCGGCGACGTCGGCGGCGAGATCGGGAATGAGTTTAAACGTCTCGAGCGCGATCGAACTCGACAGCACGAGCTGGCGTGTGCAGACTTGAAAAAGGGAATTTCGGGCCGCCTCGGGAACTTTTTTCAGAGCGTTGACGCCATCGGCGAAAAATTTCGTGCCCGTGTCGGCATTTCCCATCGCAAGCCGCCGCCCCAGTTCGCCCCACAGCCGCAGGTCGTCGGCGGAGAGTATTTTCGCGGCTTTCGGCACAGCCTCGACGAACTCACGACTGACCCGCAAAGATACGCCGGCGAGTGCCGCACTTATTTCGAGAGCCGCACGCTTTTTATCGGGCGAGAGCTTGCCGAGGCGTCGTGCGAGCCCGGTTATCGTTGGTTTTTTCGAAAGATTTTCGTCAGTATCTGCCATCTATAGAGACTATTCTACATCTTTGGCGGCAGACCGTCCGAATAGATAAATACGTGAAAGCAGGCATTGTCGCCGTATTCGATGAGGGCGTCGAGTTTGTTGGCGTTTTCCATTTCGGCGAGCTTATTCATCACAAAATTTTGCTCGTCGGCGGTCATATGTTTGCGGGCGAGGTCGAATGCGCAGCCCGAGGTGTGCGGCGGCAAAGAGCCTTCGCCGCGGACCTTGAACGAGTTGGCGTTGGTCGCGTTGAGGCTGATCTGGTAGTCCATGGAACGCGTCAGCGACGTCACGCGCAGCGGCCGGCCGAACTTGCCGTAGTAGGCATCGGCCAGCTCTTGCAGGATCGGCTTCGCTCGCGGATTGAACATTCTGAGCAATCGAATACGCATCTGTTTGCGATGGCTGGCGTTTGCGAGGTCGTATTTTTGCCCGGCGAAATTCGCCGCGAGCGTCGAAAGCGTCTGATGTTTCGGCGAACCCTGCGGAATCTCGGTGTTGCCGCTGCCAAAACTGAACGATGAGAACGGCCCGTCGCTCGCACTGCCGCCGACGTCGAGGTAAAAGCTCTTGGTCGCCATCGGCATCTCGAGCAGATCTTTACTGATCCGTTTCTCAGCCAATTCGCTAAAATCCAAGGGTTGGCGATATCCGGCGGCTTTCATTTCCGCGAGCTTTTTCTTTTGCTTGATCACGCCGTCGCCAAATAGCTCTTTTGGTACGTTCAGCCCCGCCGGACGGATGCCCGTAGGTCCGCTGCGCGGTTCGAATGTCTTTTTCTGCTGTTCCGCAAGGAAGGCGGCGGTGACGTTCAGATCGGCCTCCTCAGTAAGTGCCGGTTCGACGGCGATGTCAGAAATGGTAGCCGCATCGATCTCTTTTTCCTGAGTTTCCCACGACGCCATCAGGTCGTCGAGATCGTCTTCGTCCTCGCCGCCGAGCGGGTCGATGACGCGTCGCGGGATGACGCTCGACGGATTGATCGGCGGTGGCGTCTTGCCCGGTACGGCTGCGGAACTCGGGTTGCGCGAAACAATTAGAAGCGCGATCAGAGCGACAAAAATGATCAAAAACGTCATCACCCCGGCGGCGATCAGCAGCATCTGCGGGCGATTCATTAAAGATGCAGTCGGCGGAACT
>JBBRUA010000337.1:0-3661 GCA_038248245.1 Pyrinomonadales bacterium
AACGACACAATCGGTCGGCTCAGAACTGTTAAACAGCCGCTTTGAGAGCACAGCGCTCCGTCAAGGAACAATGAAGGCCTCACAGGTAAGGCGCATTTGATGGATACGGTTGTAAAGGACGGATACGCCACCTTCGAAGATGTCTACAAAAATGTGCCGGAGGCTGACAGGCCGAAACGATAGAGCGAACACAGGGAAATTTACGTAATGGATAAGGTTGTTTTGGCACTTGATCTTGGGGGCACGAATGCGCGGTTTGCGGCTGTGCTCCCGGACGGTTCGATCTTGAAGCGGATGCGTGTCCGCACCCCGAAAGGCGGAGATAGCGATCAGATCCTTAAAATGATCGTCGATAGTTTTCAGACGATCCGACGCGAGGTGGGCAAAAGGTACGAAGCGGTGGCGATCGCCGCCGCCGTCCCGGCAACTATTAGAGCGGCAGACGGCGTACTTGCAGAACTCCCGAATCTTCCGGCTCTCGAAGGCGTGGATATTGGCGGGTATTTGTGTGAAGGGCTCGGTCTGAAAACGTATCTTGAGAATGACGCGACCGCCGCAACCATCGGTGAGCACTGGATGGGAGCGTCGAAAGGTATTGACAGTGTGATCGGCGTGACGCTGGGAACGGGTGTCGGCGGCGGATTGATCGTCAATGGTTTGCCGCTTCGCGGTAAGGACGGGACGGCGGGCGAGATCGGCCATGTATGCGTGGAACCTGAAGGCCATCCATGTGGATGCGGCAGTCGTGGATGCGTCGAGCAATATGCGTCGGGGACGGCGATCATTCGAATGGCCAAAGAGGCAGGGCTGAAAGTCGCCTCGTCGTGGGACGTTTACCAACTCGCGGTCAACGGTGACCAGAAGGCGGCGGAGGTATTCGCGATGATGGGGAAATATCTAGGGATCGTATTCGCAGGTTTGGTAAATGTTTTGAATCCTGAGATGTTCGTTATCGGCGGAGGCGTTTCGGGTGGCTGGCATCTTTTTATAGATGAGGTTGAAAAAGAAGTTTCCGAGCGGGCGTTCCGCGATCCTGCCAGGCGTGCTAAAATCGTACGCGCCGCACTTGGTGAGGACGCGGGTATTCTCGGAGCCGCCCGTGTTGCATTCGATCTGATGGCTTAACTTGGGACGGAAGCTATGGATACATTTCATAAAATACTGATAAAGGTTTTTGAGGCGACTGGCGGTAAGGAGACTGTGGACGTTGACCTGAACGACATTATTAAGCGTGAAGGCTATCTACCGAGTGCTGACCAGATATCGAGTCATTTGAAAAGTGAGAGCTGGGTCACGGACTCGCGGGACAAACTCGTGAGGTTGACGCACTGGGGCATTGCCGAGGCGAAAAAAGTCGGGTCTGCGAAGCCCGATGCGGCCCGGATCGTTGAACGCGAATCTAACCGTCTGCTCGCTGAGGCGCGTTCGTTCGGAGTCGTGATCGAAGAGTTTATAGCCGATCCAACGCCCGCGAAGCTAAAATCGGTCGACGCCAAATACGGTGAGATGGGCGAGATAGTAAAGAAAGTTCGAGAAGCCATGTAACTATTCGCTTGCATTAGAGAACCTTTTCCTTATATACTGATCGTTTGTTGCGATGCGTATATCGGACGTATCAAGTGGGTCTCGTGCCCACTTTTTATTTTTTTGGCGTGTAAATGATGGGAGAGTTTTCGATAGCGGGCCGCATTAGAGAGATCGCGGAGCAGGTTGCGGCGACTCGCGGTGTGGAATTGGTCCATACGGAAGTCGCCGGAACCAAACGCGAATCCATCGTTCGTATTTATATTGATAAGCCGGAAGGCGTAAACCTCGACGATTGCGGCGGTTTTTCTTCGGATTTTGAAGAAGTGCTGGACGCGGATGATTTTATCCCGGGCAAGTACGTTCTTGAGGTTTCGTCGCCGGGCATCGAACGCGAACTTTATTCGCTCGCCGATTTTGTTAAATTCATCGGACGCTTGGCTAAGGTGAAAACGGCTGACGAGTTCAGCGGACAGAAGAACTTCGTCGGAACGTTGACTGCGGTCGATGGCGACGACATTTCGATAGAAGACAGGACCGCCGGGGTCGTCACATTTCCTTATGACAAGGTCACAAAGGCAAATCTGAAGATCGATCTCGGACAGGAATTGAAAAAACGCACGTAAGCGTGGTTAATAAACGCGAATGTCCGAGGCAGATGCCGTTCGGGCACGCGACAAGTTGGTAAGTTATGACATCATCCATTGGACAAAGCATTGAAATGCTGTGCACCGAGCAGGGACTTGATCGCGATATGGTGATCGAGGCGATGAAGGAAGCCGTCAGGGCGGCCGCGCGAAAGCAGTTTCGTGCTCAGGATAAAACCGGCGACAGCATACAGGTAGATTGGAACAACGAGGACGGAATGATCGAGATCTCGGTTCAAAAGACCGTGGTCGAAGAGGTCGAGAACGAGTCCTCCGAGTTGTCTTTGGTCGATGCCATCGAAATGGCCGGCGACGAGATCGAGCTTGGCGATATGTTGCTGATCCCGCTCCCGCAGGAAGAAATGGGACGCATTGCTGCTCAGACGGCGAAGCAGATCCTCGTCCAAAAAGTCCGTGAGGCTATTCGTGAGAAAGTCTACGATGAATATATCGACCGTAAGGGCGAATTGATCAACGGTAGCGTCAAGCGTTTCGAGCGCGGTGACATGATCGTTGACCTTAATAACAATCTTGAGGCGATCGTTCCAAAAACGGAACAATCGCGTGGCGAAATGTGGAATCAGGGCGAACGGATCCGCATGGTCATCGCGGATGTTTCGAAAGATCAGCGCGGACAGCAGATCAAGGGCTCGCGGGCGTCGTCAGAATTGCTCAAACGGCTTTTCGAGATGGAAGTGCCGGAGATCTACGACGAAACGGTCGTTATCAAATCTTGTGTTCGTGAACCGGGCGACCGAGCGAAGATCGCCGTTGCTTCGAATGAAAAGGACGTCGATCCGGTCGGAGCGTGCGTCGGTATGAAGGGGTCGCGTGTGCAGGCGATCATCAAAGAACTTCGCGGTGAGAAGATCGATATCATTGAGTGGTCGGATGAGCCGTCGGTTTTTGCGGCAAACGCACTATCGCCGGCAAAGGTTTCGCAGGTCCGAATTACTGACATCAATAACCGTCAGATGGAAGTTATTGTTGGCGAAGACCAGTTAAGCCTCGCGATCGGCAAAAAAGGACAGAACGTTCGCCTTGCCGCAAGGCTTGTCGGCTGGGACATAAAGATCGTCAGTGAAGAACTTCTCAAGAAAGAGATCGCCAAGCAGATGGGACGCATGATGGCGTCGGGCGAAGCGGTTCCGATCACGGCACTCGAAGGCGTGACCACCTCGCAGGCTGAAGTACTTTCCGAGAAGGGCATCAAAGACGTCGAAGCTTTGGCGAAAACGTCGGTTGACGATCTCGTTGATTTCCTTGACGTAAGTTTTGATAAGGCCGAGATCATTCTGGCCGCAGCTAATTCTATCGTCGATGCCCGCAATGCCGAAGCAGAAGAACCGGCGGAAGCGGAATCGGAGGTAGGTGAAGCGGCAGTTGAAGAGACTGATGCTGAGGTTGTCGCAGATGAGGTTGAAACGGAAACAGAAACGGAAACAGAAACGGGAGAAGTGGTCGAAGAAGACGCCACGGACTCAGTCGAA
>JBBRUA010000338.1:0-3636 GCA_038248245.1 Pyrinomonadales bacterium
ACCTGATCCCGATTTTTTCCTCCGCCATAACTGAGCGAAATGCGAAAAAAAGAGGAGCCAAGACGGCTCCTGCTCTACCCAAAATGTAATGAGCTTCTAAACGTCCGTGAAAATATCCTGCTTGCCCAGAAGCTTTCTGGCACGGGCGATGGCAGCATTCATGTCAGCTGGGCGTTTCGCTGCCTTATAGGTTTGAACGATCTTGGTGTAGACCATCATAGCGAACTCCTTTTCGTCCATACTGACCAAAACTGATTTATTGTCGATGCCGCGGGTCTCGAGAGCCTTCTCGTATGCCTGAACAGCGTCCTCGACATTTCCGGCCTCGGAAAAGATATCACCGGCGGCGACCTGTAGAACGGCGGCACCGATCGGATCGGTTTTAGAGATCGTTTTCGCATTCCTACCGAGTCCTAGTATCGCGTCTTCAATCTTCCCCGCTCGTGCCTGAACCCTGCCGAGCAGAATGGCCAGCACCAAATTATTGGGCGTCGCATACGCGGCTTGCTGTAAAGACTGGATAGCGATCGACGAAGATTTTGCATCAGCGGTAATTATAGCCTGACGAAGTAATTCCAGGGCCGGAGCGTTATCCGGAGCGTCGGCGACCACGAGGCTCAATACCTCGACCGCTTCGCTCATCTTGTTTGAATCAACCAGTGCCGAACCCAGCTTTATCGACGCCGATTCCGGTGAAAGGCTTTCGTTCGCACCCATCACGTTGCGGTAAAATCCGATCTCGACCGGTTGTGCCGATGCGATCCATTTTCGAAGAGCATCGATCCGCTCATCGGTCATCTTGTTTTGTTTGTAAAGAGCGGCTAGAAAGGCCCAACCCTCCGCGCTTCGCGGATCGAGGCGAACAACCTCTTTCCATTCTGAGATCGCGATCATCCCAAACTTCGAGTCGAATGTAGATTCGTTAAGACCGCTTCGTAGAGTGTTCAAACGGGCTAGAATACGATGTGCGCCAACATTATCGTTGTCGATCTTCACCGCCTTAGACGCCAGCTCAATACCAAGCGGCACATCGCCGGGAGGAATAGCAACCGAGAGCTCTGCGATCGCCGTGTAGGCCTCAGCGAGCGACGGGTCGAGCTCGATAGCCCGGTAAAAGGCTGCCTTGGCCAGATTCGCGTTTGTCGTCAGGACCGTCTGTGAGCGGGTTCGGCTGCAGATCCAGGCGTATCGCTGTCCTTCGAGCATAGCCGCAAATGCGAGCTGGCGTTTCTCTAAGGAAACCGTGCTTTTCTGGGCGGCTTTTGTAGCTAATGGAGCTGGTGTCGCAGATGGAGCGGGAACCGCCTGGCCGACAACAGTCGATGCGGCCAGGCTGGCCGCGAACATGGCTAATGCGATTGATCTCATTACTGCTTTTGCGGCGGAGTTTGCGTCGTTGTCGGCTGCACGGCCTTTGGCTGAGGAGCCTTCTGCGAGATAACGGTAGTCAACGCCTGTGGAATCTGATTAACAAGAATATCTCCCTGATTATCGATGATCTGATCTATCAGTTCAAATTTTTCTTTGTCAAAATCCTTAGTCATCAAAACGCCGTCTTTGTCGATCGTCATCGGATAGATTCCGAAGAACTGGTTTTTGAAATTTGAGAAGAACGAGACGTCTTCCACCGGCAGTATATTTGCTCGCTCCGGATTCGTTTGAGGAATCGTCGCTCCAATGAGTTCAAGTTGTTCCTTCGATCTGGCAAGGTAATCACTGTTCGGATAATCGGCAACCAAACGCTGGAAATAACGGGCTGCCTGATCTGTTTCCTCCTCGATCTGGTAGGTAACAGCGATCTTAAACAAGACCTCGTCCATGAACTTGAAGTTAGGATATTTATCCAGAATCTCGCGGAATCTTGACTGCGAGCCTTTGAGTCCGCCTTTTTTCTGGTCAACAGCAAGCGTGTAGTAATAGTTAGCGATCAAAAGATTGTGAAGACCTAAATTATCCTGAACCTCAGCGAGCCGCTTCTCCGCCTCACCCTTTAAGATTGAATTCGGATATTGCTGCATCAACGCCTTGAGCCGTGTTTCCGCCCGCTTTGCCTTTGTGGCATCGCGATCAGGCAAACCGATCTGACGCATTTCTGATTCGGCGATCTTCAGAACGACACGGTCGGCCAGAGGATGCGTCGGGAAGAAGGTGAGCCAATCCTGATATGCAGCGACAGCTTGTATCAATGTTCCACCCGAGCCTTCGATGAAGAAAGAATCGGCAACAGCCAGCTTCGACATCGGCAGGTAGGGCGAATCAGGATAGGTCGTAACGATCGTTTGGAACAGCAGGCGGCCGACATCGTAATTTCGCTTTCGTACTTCGCGGGTCGCAACGACGAACAATTCACGGTCACGACCAGGGGTGACGGATCCGATCAACTCGTCATATTCGTCATTCCCACCACCGCCGAAAATACCGAGAAATTTCTTTTTCTTCTTAACTTCACGAGCCTTACCGACATTTGATTCAGGGTTCGCCCGGGCAGTCGCCGTCTCGAGCTGTATCTTGTCAACGCGGCCCTGTAGGTCAGTAACTGCCTGCTCAAGCGTGTCGACCTCGGTCCGATCATACTTTTCACCGCGGTCAACCTTACCGCGAAGATTATTAACATCGGAATTCAAACGCGACGCATCTTTCTCAAGACTTAGCGTTCGCCCAAGCGGAGATTCAAGATTTTCTTTATCATCCTTTTTGGCTTTGTCGCCCTTATTTTCATCACGCAGAACCGATGCGGCATTGTTAAGGGAACGCTTCATCGTATTGAGCTTACTGCTCATCACTTCGAGACGTTGCAACTCCGTGCCGTCCACAGGCTTGGCCTGAGCAAATGCGGAGATCGCAAAACTCAATAACGCGACCAAGGATAGAAAGACAATACTATTTCGTTTTTCAAACATAAATCACCACAAATATTAGACCCAATCAGTTCCCTTATCGATCAGCTCGCGAACAGCGCTCGTCGGTTGGCCTCCGCCAAAAACGGCAGATCCTGCTACCAGAATTTCGGCTCCGGCTCCGACGATCTCCGCTATGTTTGAAGCGTCGATACCGCCGTCGATCTCGATCTTTGTCGCCAAACCCCGATCCTCGATCATTCGTTTTAGTCGCCTGACCTTATCGAGTACGGTCGGTATAAACTTCTGCCCGCCAAAACCCGGATTGACCGACATCACCAAAATAAAGTCAGCAAACGGCAGAGCCTCTTCCAAAGAACCAAGCGGTGTCGCCGGATTGATCGCGATACCGCATTTGGCTCCTGCTTCGCGAATGGATGCGAGGGTACGATGCAGATGCACATCCGCCTCGACGTGCACTGACACCATATCTGCGCCCGCTTTCGCGAATTCAGCAGCGTAACGCCCCGGTTCCTCGATCATCAGGTGCGTGTCGATCGTCATTTCGGTCACCGCCCGGATAGATCTCACAACCGGCAGGCCGATAGTGATATTCGGGACGAACCTTCCATCCATGACATCAACGTGCAACACTGTCGCTCCGCCCGCCTCGACTGCTTTGATCTCTTCGCCCAAACGAGTGAAGTCGGCCGAAAGCAATGACGGAGCTATTTCAAACATTGCGAACTTTTCTGTTTGTTTTGTTGCTGTTTCCACAAATTTCGTTGCTCGCTCGCCT
>JBBRUA010000339.1:0-3607 GCA_038248245.1 Pyrinomonadales bacterium
CGATCAGTTTGTCGAGTTCGCCTCGGTCAAGCCATACTCCGCGGCATGTCGGGCAATAGTCGATCTCGATCCCTTGCCGCTCTGTCATTGATAAAGTCGTCTGGTCGATTGGGCATTGCATAACTAAAAGTAGCGTATTGCGAGGGAGTTTGCAATTATTGATCAGCCGAGAGACGTTGTTCGGCTAAACATCTTGCCTTTCTACTCCATCCATCTCCATGACGAGATCGGCACCGTACGCTTTCGCTGGCGTTTGGAAGCCGGGAGTGAAGTTGCCGGCGAGGATCTTTTCGGCGATGTTGAGGGCGGCGATGGCGGTTACGGTGTAGCCCTCGGGGCCTTGGAGTCGGGATTCTACCTTGTTGCCGCTGTCGTCGGAGGCCTGACCCCAGAGGAGCGTGCGGCCTTTTTCGCGTTCGGCATCAGACGGGCCTCCGGCTGGAATTTTCTTGTGCAGATACTTTTGCACCGGGCCGGTTGCCATTAGCCAGCCGAGATAACGCATCATTTTCATCGTCTTGATGACCGAAGGCGGGACGACGGTGAAGACCTCAATATTCGGAATCCCGGTCGAGTAAAAAGCCGTTGAGACATCGCCCCAGGGAATGGTCACGCCCGTGCGGCGAATTTCGCCGAAGTCTATCTCCTGAGTTTTCCATGCAGCCGGGACGCTGGTGATCTTGCCGTCCTTGCGGATCGCTCCGCCTTTGCCGACATTCATCGTCATCGTTGCCTGCGTGCCATGCGACATGCGGCCCATCCCGTACCAAGCGAGCGACAGATGCGTTGCGGTCGGCAAACGGTCCTTCAGATGCTTGGCTAGACAATCACTCGGCACAACGTCAAAGCCTACACCGGGCATCACCATCACTCCGGCCTCCTGAGCCTTTTTGTCGAACGACGCACAGGTTTCAAAAACACTTATCTCACCTGTGATATCGGTGTAATGCTTCTTGTTTCTGAGGCAAGCCTTTAGCATCGGCACGCTTGTGATCGAAAATGGCCCCGCACAGTGCAAAACCATATCAACCTCCTGCAAAGCCGCATCGAGCTTCGCCGTTTCATCGAGCGAAAAGACACGATAATCGAAGCCGTATTTCGCAGCAAGCTCCGCAATCTTCGCCTCGTTCCGCCCGGCGATTATCGGTTTCAACCCGCGTTCAGCTGCAAACCGCGTAATAAGTTCACCCGTGTAACCGTTGGCTCCGTAGATCAGGAATTTGTTTGTCATAATGTGCAAGAATTTTTACGCAAAACCGTGAAAGCCGCGGTCCGATTATTCAATAATTTTCTGGACGCGCCCGACTTGCCCATCCGCCAGCCGAACCTTTATTCCATGCGGATGATTCGGCGAATTGGTCAGCAGGTCTTTGACGATTCCGATAGTTTGTCTGCCGGTTCGCTGGTCCTGTTTCAGGACGATCGCGACTTTGAGTCCGGGCGTTATGTTTTTACGGATTCGATGCGGCATTTTGGAACAGGTTCAGATTCAAAACTTGCGTTTCATTGAGTTTATCCAAAAACTCGTCGCGGTCAACCTCTTTCGCACCTAATGCTTCGAGATGCGGGGTCATTACTTGGGCGTCGAGCCAGGTCGCACCTTTGACACGGAGGTGGCCGATGAGGAAAAGGAGCGAGAGTTTTGAAGCGTTCGGGTATTTGTAGAACATCGATTCGCCGCAGAAAACGCCGCCGGCGTCGACTCCGTAGAGCCCGCCGACCAGATTGCCGCCAGGGTCCCAGGCCTCGACGCTGTGTGCCATTCCGGCTTCGTGCAGCTCGCTGTAAACTTTTTCGAATTCGTCGGTGATCCACGTACCGCGTTGGCCGGGGCGATGGGCGAGTGAGCATGCGTGGATAACTGCTCTAAAGTCGCGGTCGATGGTGAAGGTAAGTTCGCCTTTACGCATTGTTTTGGTAAGGCTTCGAGGTATCGTCAGATCGGCGAAATCGAGAATCGCTCGTTCGTCCGGACAGTGCCACGGCAGAGGGATGCCTTCCGTATACCAAGGGAAGATGCCCGAACGATAAGCATTTTGCAGATTCTCGACCGAAAGTTTGCCTCCAAAATGCACGACTCCGTCCGCCGGATACAGATATTGCCCGACCCTGACCCAGCGGGAGTATTCGAAAGTTCGCGGGTCTGGAAACGGGATCATAGCTAATTTTTACCACAGAGCACTCAGAGAGAACACGTCGAGTTTTACATAGTTCCGTAAATTCTGTGCTCACCGTGGCGACATTCCTAAACCACTTTTAGCTTCCATTTGCCTCGGCGGAAAAGGAGTCCGCTGGCGATGGCAAGCAACGAGAATGCGATCGTGATCGCCCAGAATACGCCATCCGGGCCAAGTTCGAAATAGTAGGCCAGTGTGTAAGCGGCAGGGATTTCGAAGACCCAGAACACAAGGAAGTTCAGGTACGTCGGTGTCCAAGTATCGCCCGCACCATTGAAAGCCGTCTCGAGCACCATGCCGAGGCCGTAGAACGCGAAGCCGTAAGCGATGATATGAAGTGCCGAAGTGCCGTATCGTAAGACTTCAACTTCCTGTGTGAATATTCCAATGATCTGGTTAGAGAACAGCCAAAAAATGACACCGATGCCGAAATAAATCGCTGTGTTGAACCACGCCGCTTTCCAGACGGCCGCCTCGGAACGCTCGGGCTTGCCGGCACCGAGGTTTTGGCCGACCATTGTCGCTGCGGCATTACTGAGGCCGAGAGCCGGTAGCAGAGCGAACATCACGACCCGCAATGCGATCACATATCCGGCGATCGCGACTTCGCCGAAGCCGGCAATTATCGGCATCAGAGCGGTCCAACTCGCGGTGGCGATCAGCATTTGGCAGACGCCCGTCGATGAAAGCTTTACGAGTTTCCAAAGTAGGGTCGGGTCGAAACGCCAGCTTTCGCGGTCGAGGTAGATTCGGCCGCCGGGCCGGAAAAGGTGCCACGCGGCATACAGCACACCGACACTTCGTCCGATCGTCGTCCCGACGGCGGCGCCCGTTACCCCGAGTTCAGGGAAAAAACCGAACCCGAAGATAAAGCACGGCGACAAGATGATGTTGAGGCCATTGGCCAGAATGAGAACGCGCATTGCGATCGCCGCGTCACCGGCTCCGCGGAAGATCGCGTTCAGCAGAAATATGAACAGAACGGCTGCGTTCCCGCCGACCTCTATCCGCATAAACGTTGAGCCTTCCTCGATGATATGCGGCTTTGCACCGAGCACCGCGAGAATGTCGGGCGCGAAAACGATTCCGATCGCACTTATCACAACCGACACGATAACGCCGCAATAGATCACGTGGGTGGCCGATTTTGCGGCTCCGGCCTTGTCTTTCTCACCGGTTCTGCGTGCTATGGTCGCTGTGGCTCCGATAGCAAATCCAAACGCAACGGCGTAGATCAGCGCCATGACCGATTCCGTCAAACCAACGATCGCTATCGCATCGGCACCGAGCTTCGCTACGAAAAAAATATCGACGATCGCGAAAAGGCTCTCCATACTCATCTCGAGTATCATCGGCACCGCGAGCAGAAAAATGCCAAGGCCGATCGGGCCGTTGGTGAAATCACGGTTCGACCCGCGAATGGCTTCGCG
>JBBRUA010000340.1:0-3604 GCA_038248245.1 Pyrinomonadales bacterium
ATAAGCAACAAGAGAGTGAAAATACCGCCATCATTGTTAAGACTCAGGTTGTTCCGCCACGATCACAGATAGTCACGACATCGCACGGAACCCACTTCTATTTATATAAGTGTGGGTATCACGGTCGGTGTGTGTGGCAATATGCGTTTCGCTCGTTTGGGTACGGGTCTAAGATTGACTTGATTCAAAGTCGGATGTAGGTAATCGGTAAATCTTGGAGTCTGATATGACAATAATAAAGAAATCTGTTTTCGCTGTTCTCGTGGGCATATTCGTTTCGATATCGGGTGCTGTCGCCGTTATCGCTCAGTCCACGCACGACAAAACGCTATCACCCTATTTTCACATAGAGGGCGACCCAACGGTCGATAGTCTTCCGCTTAAGGACACAAAGGTCGAGGTGGCTATCTCGGGAGTTATCGTCGACGTGCGGGTTCTGCAAACCTATCGTAATGAGGGTTCGCGGCCCATTGCGGCTACGTATGTTTTTCCGGCCTCGACCCGGGCAGCAGTTTACGGTATGCGGATGCGGATCCGTGACGAGATCATTACAGCAAAGATCAAAGAACGCGAAATAGCCAAGCAAGAGTTTGAGGCCGCGAAGAAGGAAGGGAAAAGCGCCTCTTTGCTTGAGCAGGACCGCCCCAATGTATTCACGATGAAGCTCGCGAACGTAATGCCGCAGGACCAGATCGAGATCGAGCTTCGTTACACCGAGCTGCTTATACCTTCGGACGGGCAATACGAATTTGTTTACCCGACCGTCGTCGGACCGCGTTACAGTTCCGCACAAGGCGGCGAGGGAAATGGAGATAAAACGGTTCGCACTGCACATCTTCGTGAAGGGGAAGAGGCGACTAGTTCGCTTCACATATCGGCTCGCGTGTCTGCCGGTATGCCCATCCGTGAAATTAGCTGCCCGTCGCACAAGATCGCACCCGAATGGAGAAACCCCGGCGTGGTAGATTTTTCTCTCGACGATCCGACGCCGTTTCAAGGAAATCGCGACTTCATACTCCGCTACCGGCTGTCGGGCGATCAAATCAGCTCGGGGTTGCTGCTTTTTCAGGGCGAGGACGAGAATTTTTTTTTGTATATGGCCCAACCGCCCGAGCGGGTAAAGACCGAGGAAATACCGCCGCGTGAATATATTTTCGTGGTAGATGTTTCCGGTTCAATGGAAGGCTTTCCGCTAAACACCGCGAAACAATTACTGCAGGAGTTGGTAGCCAACCTGAGGCCGAGTGACTACTTTAACGTGATACTTTTCTCAGGCGATTCGACAGTGCTATCCGAGAAGTCGCTTCCGGGAAACGCGGAAAGCGTCGCCCGGGCCATCGATCTGATGGACCAACAGCGGGGCAGCGGCGGAACCGAGTTGCTTGAGGCAATGAAACGCGCAATGAATATGCCGCGTGAGGCCGATATCTCGCGAAGCATTGTCCTCATAACCGACGGATACATTTCCGCCAAGAAAGATGTTTTCGATTACCTGCGTGAAAATCTCGGGCAGGCGAATATATTCTCGTTCGGCATTGGCTCATCGGTGAATCGTTACTTGATCGAGGGTGTCGCAAAAGCTGGGATGGGCGAACCTTTCGTAATTACCAATGAGAGCGAGGCCCCAGCGATCGCGGCAAGATTTCGCGACTATATTCAAAATCTGGTTTTGACTCAGGTACAGGTCCTTGCGGAGGGGTTTGAAACCTATGACGTTCAGCCCGCACGTTTGCCCGATCTGTTTGCGAAACGACCGATCATCGTCTTTGGCAAATGGAGCTGACCCGTCGCGGGAACTTTCCGGCTGACAGGAACGAACGGGAATGGTGCTTATTCGAGTTCGTTGGATGTCCAGTCGGTTCTACCCGACGAGGGAAATCGTGCACTGCGTTACCTATGGGCGCGGTCGCGAATCGCAGAGTTTTCCGATTACGGCTCAAGTAACATAAATGAGGAAGGCGTTAAGGAAATAACGTCCCTCGGGCTTAAGTACAATCTGCTTACGCAATACACGTCCTTCTATAGCTGTGAGGGAAAAGATCGTAAATCCAAACGGTGACTCGCGTGACGTTAACCAGGCTCTGCCGCTGCCTCTTGGAGTAAGCGATATGGCGATCGGCAGCGAACCCGGACTTGTCTGGATGCTCATGCTCGCGGGCTTGCTGGGGATAGTTTTCGTCGTTCGTCGTTATTTTGTTTGGGTACCTATTTTCAGCAGGACAGTAAAATGAAGATCGGTGCACCGGGACAGTTTAGAACGAGGTTCGTTGCTCAAGCCATTGCGGTCGTCGCGGTGGCTTTTGCCGTCAAGGTCTGGTATTCGCTCTCGAACGTAAACGATCTGTGGTGGATATTGACCCCGACAACGTTTGTCGTCGAGCTGGTGACGGGTGAAGAGTTTTGGTTCGAATCGTATTCGGGTTATATGAGCACCGATCACTCGTTCTTGATCGCCGATTCCTGTTCGGGTGTCAATTTTCTGATAATGGCTTTTTTGACGCTGGGTTTAATGACGCTTCGTTGGGCATTGACCGATAAGGTAAATTGGTTCTTTATTCCGGCGGCGCTTGCCGCAGCCTATCTTTCGACGATAGTTGCGAACACAGTGCGGATAACTGTCGCTCTGAGAGCTCACCGGATGTCACCGGAGATGATCTGGATAAACCCCGAACAAATTCACCTGATCGAAGGGATCTTTATCTATTTCGGGTTTCTAATGTTCCTGTTCATCATCGCCGAACAGATCGATCGTGCCCGGACGCCGCGAACTGACCGACAAAACAGTTCAACTTTACGATCGCTGATCCCGCTTTCCATCTATTGGGCCGTTGCCATCGGTATTCCGATCGTTAATGGCGCTCATCGGCAGGGCGTCGCTTTCTGGGAACACTCGCTCTTTGTCGTGCTCACTCCGGTGACGCTCATACTTCCAGTCGTCATCATTCGATGGCTGACAAGACGACGTTACGCAGCCTGATCGCATTCACCGCCTCTTTAACTATTTGGGAATTCTTAGTGAGAAACGGTTTCCGCCTTCGCGTCGTGTTGTCCAGACCGCTGACCCGGCGATCATCGACGCTCGAGCCTTGAACACGGTAAACAGATAGCTGGGGCTGACGCCGATCGTGAAACACAAATAAAGGTTTTTGACTGGATCTATCGATCACTCGAAGGCAAGACTGAATTTCTCGAAGCTGGTGGCAACACCGCAACACAGGAACTCGCATCCGAACGATTTGACCGGACAATGAATGAGATCGCAAATCTCGCCAAAGAGATGAGCCAACTCGAACCTTCAAATCACTTAATTTCATTTGAGGATCGTTCGAAAGAAAACGGACATATCTTATCGACCCAAGAAAAGGGCCACGAGAATTCTAACCTTACGGTAGAAACGCCATCGGCAAAGCAGACGGAATTTGAAAGAATTGAACTTGGTAACATCAAGCTTGCACAGATGGCTAGCGAAATGTATGGAGATGAACTTGAAAAGTGGTTTCAGGTTCGATTGCCAGCCCTCGACCGAGAGATCGAGCGAGGCAAACCAGTTCATGAAATTCTTGAGGCCTACAAAGACAATATCTACATAGCCTCGATTCACGAT
>JBBRUA010000341.1:0-3596 GCA_038248245.1 Pyrinomonadales bacterium
AACGATCTGATCCACGGATTGCCGCGTTATCGGGGCGTCGCACTTATGACAATGCGGTTGCCCGATCGACGAAAACAGCAGCCGCATGAAATCGTAGATCTCGGTCACGGTCCCGACTGTCGATCGGGGCGAACGCGAGACTGTTTTTTGCTCGATAGAAATTGCCGGCGACAAGCCTTCGACGCTGTCAACGTCTGGCTTCTCTAGCTGATCGAGAAACTGACGCGCGTAAGCCGACAAAGATTCGACGTAACGCCGCTGGCCTTCCGCATAGATCGTGTCGAAGGCAAGCGAAGATTTGCCGCTACCGGAAAGTCCCGTGATGACCACGAACTTATCCCGCGGAATGTCCACGTCGATGTTTTTTAAATTGTGTTGCCGCGCCCCGCGAACCGATATCTGCTTGATACTCATTACAGAGGTAAATCCTGACCCTATCCGAAACGAGTATTTTAACAAATATGAGACGCAAAGGAAATCGTTGCAGGGGTGAAACGACGTCGTGGGTGATTCATAAAAACCGCAAAACCGCGAAAAGCGAAATGACTGTGATCACGACCCAGAGAATAATTCCCTCGAGCATCGCCCAGTAGCCAAACTTCTTAAGAGTTTCGCGGGAAAGCGACGCTCCGATCAGAAACAGCGTGACGATCATGCCGGCCTTCGCGAGGTTTACAAGGGCGTCAAAAATACTGGGCTGGATCACTGCCGGGGCGTATGTTCTAGCTATTGTCGCCGCCAGAAAAAGAAATATGAACCACGGGATAGCCGACTTTATCTTGCCGCCCTTTTTCTTTTCTGAATTATTTTCGATGCCCGAATCTGAAACTTCTGCGTCGGGCTTTGCCCGGTAAATGTATGCGAACAGTAAAGCAACCGGAGCGATCCACAGTGCCCTGGCGAGCTTTACTGTTGTTGCGATCGCTAGGGCCTCCGGCCCGTAGGTGTTTGCGGCCCCGACAACGGAACTTGTGTCATGGATCGCGATCGCCGCCCAGACCCCGAACTGTCCCTCAGTAAGTTTGAGTGCGTGGCCGATGATCGGAAAGAGAAATAATGCGACGGAATTGAGGACAAAAACTGTCCCTAGGGACACGGACATCTCATCCTTCTCGGCATCGATCGCCGGACCGACAGCTGCGATCGCCGAACCGCCGCAGATCGCCGTGCCGCTCGATATCAACGTACTCGTCTTCGACCCGACGCCGAGTAATTTGCCGACAAAGTACCCAAGGATCAACGTACCGAAGATCGTTGCTATCGTGAACAGCACGCCGTCTTTGCCGGCCTTAACAACCGCCGTAAGATTCATCCCAAAGCCAAGTAAAACGACCGAAGCCTGAAGCAAATATTTTGTAAACTTCCCCTCAAGTTGCGGAAACGGATTACCGATCGTGAATGCCAACAAAAGCCCGAGTGCCAACGCGAGCGGCGCCGAACCCCATGGAGAGAGAATGAAAACAAGAATCAGAAAAAAGAGGATCTTCGCAAAGGACATATGAAGTGAACGAGTATAAAAGGAAAAAAGTGAAAAAGAAACTGTGAGCTTCTTTTCCACTTTTGATGCTGTCAAATTTTTGCAGCGATTCAGACTATTTAGACTTACCTTGATTCGCGACAGCTTCCTGTGCGGCTTTGATCGAGTCGGCGTCGCCGAGGTAATAACTCTTGATCGGCTTGAGGTCGTCGTCGAGTTCATAAATCAGCGGGATGCCGGTCGGGATGTTTAGTTCGACGATCTTGTTATTGGGGATATTGTCGAGATGTTTTACGAGTGAGCGAAGGCTGTTGCCGTGAGCCGCGACGATCAGGCGTTTGCCGGCCTTGATCTTCGGCGCTATCTCGGCTTCCCAAAAAGGAATGACGCGCTCTACCGTATCTTTGAGACATTCCACGCCGGGAAACTTTCCTTCCTCGATACCGCCGTAACGCGCATCTTTACCCAAATAGCGTTCGTCCGTAACTTCGAGAATGCCCGGCGGTACGTCGTAACTTCGCCGCCAGATGAGAACCTGTTCGTCGCCGTATTGAGCCGCGGTCTCAGCCTTGTTAAGGCCCTGCAACGCTCCGTAATGACGCTCATTGAGCAACCATGTTTTCGTCTCCGGTATCCACATCAGATCCATTTCATCCAGAATGATCCAAAGCGTCCGGATTGCCCGTTTGAGCACGGACGTGTAGGCTTCGTCAAAAATAAACCCTTCTTCCTTCAACAATTTTCCCGCCGCGTGAGCCTCGGTCAGTCCCTTTTCCGAAAGATCGACATCCTTCCAACCCGTAAAACGGTTTTCCTTATTCCACTCACTCTCGCCATGACGGATCAATACTACTTTGTGCATACGACTATCTTAAATTCGAAAACCTAAATCTCAAATTCCATTTTCTTCTTTGAGTAACTTTTTGACCTCGCCAACCAAATAGAGCGAACCGGTAACGAGAATAGTGCCGTCGTTTGAGAGCTGTTTAGCCCGATACAACGCCTCTTTGACAGTATTAGTCAAGATAAAGTCTTCCTGTTCGAAATCGTCGGGTACGAATTGAGCGACTTCGTCAGCCGACATCGCTCGTGAGTTGCTTGGCTGTGTCAGGATAAGTTTCTCGGCTCTCGGGAAAAGAATGTCCGCCATTTCCGCTACATTCTTTCCTTTCATCGCTCCGAATACAATAACTAATGGCTCTTTGACCAACTCGTCCAAATATTCGCCAAGTGCTTTCGCACCTGCCTCGTTATGTGCACCGTCAAAAAGGAAGATCCCGTCACGCTCCAACCTGCCCGGATGATATCCGTTCTGCAACCCGCTCGACACATGGTCATCTGAAATTTCAAACCCGAAATCTCGCAGAATCTCAACTATTCCAATCGCAAGAGCCGCATTCTCCTCCTGATGTTTACCTTGCAACCCGAGAACGATGTCGGGATAATTCCCTTGCTCCGTTTTGAAACTAGTGCTGCGAATCGGATAACTGGGCTCGTCATCATAATTCTTGGTAATAAGATTGGTCGTAGCGAAAGTCGGTTCAATCCCAAGTTCCCGACAACGTCCGCGGATCACCTGTTCGGCGATTCGTTGCTGACCGCCAACAATAACTTTGGAATCAGAGCGGATCATCCCTGCCTTTTCGGCAGCGATCTCGGCGAGCGTTTCACCCAAATATTCCTGATGATCGAGGTCGATCCGCGTGATCGCCGCGATCTCGGCATTTGCGGCGGTTGTCGCATCGAGGCGGCCGCCGAGGCCGGTTTCGAGAATGGCGAGCTCAACCTTCGCGTCGGCAAAAGCGACCAACGCGATCGCAGTGATCTGTTCGAAGAAGGTCGGAAGATATGCGAGCACGCCTTTCGCGAGCAAGTTCTCGGACCTCTCACGCACCAATGTTGCGTGACGAGCGAAATCATCTCCGCTGATATCAACGCCTTTGATCCGAATGCGTTCCGTGATCGAAACAAGGTGCGGCGATGTAAAGGTGCCGACGCTAATTCCCGCCGTATTACAGATCGAATCCAAAAACGCACAAACCGAACCTTTCCCGTTCGTCCCGGCGACCTGTACCTTCAAATAATTGTTCTGTGGATCGTTAAGCGCGGTCAGCAGCGT